>JAAYEB010000161.1 GCA_012728995.1 Fibrobacter sp.
CCCAGGGTGATATTCAAATAGTGTGATATATGGTCGGTGGAAGCTTACGCCGGATTATTTTTCTGTCAACAGATTTGTTATCGGGTGGGCGTTTTTAGTTTTCGTGGAGATCAGGAGTCCTGAATTTATTAATTATTTATAATTTACTAGTATCTCAATTTTTGGAATATTGATAGCCTTCCCAGAGAAATCGATTTTCATCTACGCAGTTCAAAGCTGAATTGAACTTTTAAACTGATTATAATCTTTCTTTGGTGAAAAATAAAGCATTGGAAATATTCAAAAAAATTGTACACCCATTGTTTTTATTGAGCATACTGGCTCATATACAAACCATCTTAATGGATTACCACTTGGATTAATACACATTTTCTGGGACAAAAGGTACAATACCGCCGAATACCTTACTGGCTAATGCAGAGAATCATATCAAATGTTTAGACTCATGTCTAACATAATAAGCTTTTCTATAAAAAAGAAACACGCATTGTCTCCAGAGATGTAACATTCCGGGCAGTTTTTGTTCACAGTCAAAACCAATATTTTTCACAAATGCAGTCAATCCACACTGCGCCTCATCGTACAACTATTTTCATTAAAGCCTCTTGCTATTCCTGAAATAATTCTTTTTACTTAGAAAATCTAAAACCTATATGCAGCTTTTTTCCCATTGTCAACAGGCTATGCTATAACCAATTAAGAATATTTTAAATACAAATTATTGTTATTACGGGTGATTTAGAGGAGATTATTATCTTTGATAATCAGAGTTGTGATGATTTTACAATTTTTAATAAAAAATAAAATCCCAAAAGGGCTTAAGGCTCATAGAGCCCCTTTTGGGCCCAAATGTTGGGCGAATTTGTATATTAAAACAGACAGTTAAAAAAGCTATACATCCCCAAAAGCTTTATTTACAGAGATAGAGGTTTTAGCATGAAAAATTCAGTTCACAAAGATTACAGCAATAAATTCAAGATGGGAGCCCTATACGTTTAGGACTGGAAAAGAAACGAACCAGTAAAGCCTTGGAACGGGAATTAGGTCTTGAAAAAGGGATTATCTACCTACGGGGATGATAGAGAAAACGCATTTCCTGGAAAAGGTCCTTTCAGTGCCGCAGGAGGAAATACATATTTTACGTCGCGAAAATTAGATCCTGAAACGAAATCGTGACATTTTAAAAAAAGCAGCGGGCTGGTGTGTCCAATATTTCGTATAGTCTAATGTATTTCTCCAGGCAGCCCGGTGCTGCGAAAACAGTGGTCTCTTCAAAGTTTTGCCTGTCTGGCAGATCTTATTCAAAACGAAACAGATCTCAATGTTGTACTCTTATGGGGACCAAAAGAAAAAAAACAGGTGGAAATTGTAGATAATGAGATGAAAACAGATCCCTTGTTATCTCCCCCTACCGACTTGAGTCAGGCTGCTGCACTAGTAAAAACATGTAAACTGTTAATATGTAATGACGGCGGCTTGAATCATCTCTCAGTTACTACAAAAACTCCGACTCTGGCAATATTCGGTACAATAGAACCAAAAGTCTGGTCTCCTGCATCAAAATTCAGTCATCACTTTCATTTACACGACCCTGATTTTGATTCCTTCCAGGATAATTCTTTTGGCATTTCTGCTCAGAATGTTTTTGATGAAGTTAAAAGAATTCTGAATTTAAAATTAAATAATTAAAATCTGTCAGAATTTATTTATAACGATACCATAAATTCTGAATAGTCTTTAAATTTTCTTATATACAAATGAAACGGGTTAAAATGATGCAGATAAGGATATACGGATTTTTTTCCGTATATCCTTATTTTATTAAAACCAAATCAGACGATTCAGGTTAAAATATTAATCAGCATCTGAAATAAGATAAGCCGCACCGGTTAATGGTACACGCTCTAATGGTTCACTTTCAATACTTATCTCAACCCATAAATGCGGATTCTCCTGCAGAACCTGTTTGAGATTATCATTGCTTGTTCCTTCACGGAGACGAATAATTAAATTACCTTTATCAATAAGTATACCCTGACCATCTGCCTGTAAAAATGTTTCGGTATATTTCAACAATCCTGCCGTTTGGCCGGTGTATAGTCTGACAACAGCATCAAGAGTTACCGCTTCATCTGCTCCAACCGGCCCTCCTTCATTATCAAACAGTTTTGCTGTTATTGATAATTTTTCACTGTTAGGAATCTGAGGTATATATTCTACAAAATGCGCTGTAACAGTTATATTTGAATCCATAGTGACTGTCAATGGATTCTCTTCTCCATTAATATCCCCGCTCCAGTGATCAAACATGTAGCCTTCATTTGCCGTCGCAATAATTTCCACTTGAGTACCTTCAGGATAGATTCCCGATTCAGGATTAACAGATCCCGGCCCGTCAACTAAAACTTCAAGTTCATAAGTTGGCAGTTCAGCAAAATGTGCTGTTACATTCTTATCGGAATCCATCGTTACTGTTGAAGGATTTTCGCTGCCAGACAGACCTCCGCTCCAATGATCAAACACCCATCCGTCAGCGGGTGTGGCTGTCAACTCGACTTCGCTGCCTTCTACATAGCTTCCGGATTCAGGACTTACTGTCCCCTCACCTTCTACTGACGTCGTAAGGTCATAAGTCGGTATGGCAGTAAAGTGCGCTGTTACATTCTTGTCCGAATCCATCGTTATTGTTGCTGGATTTTCACTGCCAGACAAATCCTGGCTCCAGTGGTCAAAAACCCATCCGTCAGCTGGTGTGGCTGTTAACTCGACTTCGCTGCCTTCTACATAAGTACCGGATTCAGGGCTTACTGTCCCCTCACCTTCTACTGACGTCGTAAGGTCATAAGTCGGTATGGCAGTAAAGTGGGCTGTTACGTTCTTGTCCGAATCCATCGTTATTGTTGCAGGATTATCACTGCCGGACAAACCTCCACTCCAATGATCAAACACCCATCCGTCAGCTGGTGTGGCTGTTAACTCAACTTCGCTGCCTTCTAAGTAGCTTCCAGATTCAGGGCTTACTGAACCCTCGCCTTCTACTGACGTCGTAAGGTCATAAGTCGGTATGGCAGTAAAGTGGGCTGTTACGTTCTTGTCCGAATCCATCGTTATTGTTGCAGGATTATCACTGCCAGACAAACCTCCGCTCCAATGATCAAACACCCATCCATCGGCTGGTGTGGCTGTTAACTCGACTTCGCTGCCTTCTACATAGGTACCGGATTCAGGGCTTACTGTTCCTTCGCCTTCTACAGATGTTGCAAGTTCCCAGGTGATTTCTGTAAAATGTGCTACTATGTTCTTGTCGGAATCCATTGTTATTGTTACAGGATTATCACTGCCGGACAGATCCTGGCTCCAGTGATCAAATACCCAGCCATCTGCTGGTGTTGCTGTCAATGTTACATTTTCACCATTGGGATAGGTACCCGAATCAGGTGAAACAGAACCTTCACCAACAACCGAAGTCGTCAATTCAAATGTTTCAGGTTCAGCATCTGTCCAAATAATTTCATCAAAGCTTATGTATCTGTTCCATGCCGCAGAATAACCATAACCGGCTTTTCCTGAACTGTGAGATTCATCTGTAATCTGTCCACGTAAAACATCATCAATATAAAACTTAAAGACAGAACCTTGCATCTCTATTTTCAGTGAAAAAGTTGTACGCATTGCGAAACTGCTTGCAACAACAATACCTGTTGTAAGATCCATATTATTTTTACAGAACGTAATGCTGTTACTCCATTGATTTCCAGGAAGTACGCCAACATAATAAAACGAAGATGGGGATGTCCATCTGAAAACAACTCCTCCTCGGTTTCCATTCCACTGATCAGCAGTACATGTAACCTCAATAATACCATCGTCACTGATATCGATATCGTTAATCAGAAAACCACTATCATTGCTACCATCAGCCGGCAGGGCGTTTCCGTTTGATTCCGACCAGCTTCGACTGCCATAAGCAGTCCATCCATCAAGATTTCCGTTATTGTGATCGTCCGAAAAATCAGCAAACGATACAACTGTCATCAAACCAACGAAAAGAAGAAAATACCAGTGTATGAATTTATTATTAATCATAATTGATCCTTTAGATAACTTGTTAAGTTTCATTATTTACACCATTTCTATTTCAGGAAAAGTCTGAAACGTTGACCTTCAACAACACCACTAGCATTGCTGCCTATTATTACATCAACGGCTGTATAATCGGGACTGTTCACACCAGACTCACTTGAACTGCCAATAGACAGAAGTTTCAATTGATAATTAAACTTTGGAATAACAGTAAGTACAGCCTCTTCACTTTCTACCGATCCGGCAAAATTAGATACAATACATTTGAATACAGCACCGTTGTCATTCATATTAACTTTAGATATTGAATATTGTGCAAGATCAGCTCCGGCAATATTTTCTCCATTACGCGTCCACTGGTATTGTAAACCGGAACCGGCAGCTTCAACAGAAAAAGTTACACTATCTCCGTTGTCTACAGTTTTACTTTGCGGATGGGTTATTATTACCGGCGGTACCTGAATTACTGTAAGAATCGCGGGATCACTTACAACACTGCCTGCCGTGTTACTTACTTCGCAGAGGAATTCAGAACCATTGTCCGCAAGCGTCACCGGATCTGTTACGTAATTTGCCGATGTTGCACCGGGAATGACATCTCCATTTTTTCTCCATTGATATGAAAGTGCAGTCCCTGTTGCTGTTATCGAAAATTCAGCCATACCTTCTTCTGGCACTGTTACACTTTGCGGCTGCTGAGTTATTTGCGGCGGGACGATTTCTGATCTTACCGTCAATGTTACAGGAACCTCTATCGGATCAACTGCAACCGGATCATTATGTGAAACAAGAAGCCTGCCTGTTTTCACGCATTCCTGCAATTCCGTTGCATCAAGAGTTAATGTTATTGTTTTCTTTTCACCAGGATTGCATTCTCCCGATTCGGGAGCGATTGAAAACCATTGTGGCGTTTGAGAAATTCTAACAGCCAGACCGTTTTTAAGATAGCTGGAATTGTACACAACCTGAAGTCCATCATCTCTGCTACTGTTCTGAATTCCGACAGTAGAGCTTGTTGTTGGAGCTGTCAGGTTTTCGTAATAAAAAGTTAAAGTTCCGTCGGATTTCAGCACCATTTGAAATGTAACTGATCCGTAATCTGAATACGGAACGACTTCCTCAAACTGGACAATCGCATGGTCCCCGAAATCCTGAAAATAAACAGTTCCACCATCTCCTGGATATAGGTCATCCCACAATCCGGCGACCAGGTTCGCTGGACTGTTTGCATATGGTATTGGATAATTGGTATAAGCTGTACTTCCCCCTCCGAATGTTATGTACCCGTTGGAACCAACATAGATCTGATTAAATTCATTTCCATAAAACGGGAACTGAAACGAGAGACCCAGAACCTGATAACAATCATCGCAGTTTGAAACAGTTGCAAGTTCCATTCCCGTAGAACTGATATCATTCCATTGGTATAAAGGGCCTCCTGTTTCGTCGGAATCTATCCATTTGTAACCGAACATGTCGGGTCCACCCTTCCCAAGGATTACTGGTTGCCCTGTACGGGTATCTTTTTCACCTTTTTTCAGGGGTGCGAAATGTAACAAGTCATAAATCTGTTCCGGCCTTATAATATAGTCCGCAGGTTCGTCTACAGCAGTTAATTGAAAATCAAGTTTAGCATCACCGGTATTTTCGATCTCAATGTCAACCCTTGAGATCTCTCCCGGCATTAACACTTCATTCACCTCCGCTGGAGTAACTGTTATAATTGGTCTATAAAGACTGAATTCAACAAAGGTACTGGGCGGAGTCGTGACAACAGCTGTATCTGATCTCAGATAATCCCGGGATTCAACGTACAGACTGTAAAAACCGTCAACAACTGAAAAATTAAAATTTCCCTCAGCATCGGTAGTATCAGATCCATTTACTGGGCCAAAATAATACACTACTGCATCAGGAACCGGATCTGAACCGGTAAAAGATATTACATTGCCGGCTATTTCGCTGACACTGTTGATAGTAATTAAAAATGTTGATTCCCATGTATTGCTTTCACCATCTGTCATGGTGAGAGTAAAATTTGCCGTATGCGGCGTAGGGCAGTTTGAAGAAATGTTTACAATAAAGGAATCGGGTGATGAGGAGATTTCTCCGCTGGAGATATCACCATACCCGGCATCATTAGTGTAAATAGTAACAAATGCATCTTCAGTTACAATCTCGGCATTTACTCCGGAAGCATCTTCGCTTCCATTATTTACCAGACTTACCGAGATTTTTATCTGTTCACCCGGTTCAACGATACCATTTCCGTTTCCGGCCTGATCATTTACTGAGTGTGAATGATATGAAACGCTTGGTCCTGTTGATAAACCTCTCATTCGTGTACGCGGATCACAAAAAAGGTTAGACTCCACATAACACCAGCGTATACGGCCTCCGTTGATATCCCATAGATTATCCTCGTGGCTGTCAGCATTAAGTTCACCTGCTGTAACCATATTCTCATCAAAGTATGCATCCCAGAATTGCCGGTCAAATCGTTGACTGGGTCCATCGGTACTGTTCCCCATTCCCCAGCCGTAACGGGAATTCAAGACACCGCCATAACAACCGCTTCGAGTACTTGTGGTAAGATGCTCGGCAATACAATCACCTTCAAAATTGCCCGGAAGACATCCCTGAGAGTAAACAAACAGCGGATTTGTATTAGTCAGCATATCGGCATCACTGTTATAAAACATCATGACATAACTGGTACTGGCATGGCCAAGATGATTTATAATACTATATTGATTATTATTAAAACGTTGGATGATATCCGATTTATACCACGGCGCATCCTCTTCATACAGAGTATTTACAGTAAATATCGGATCAGAAGCAAAACCTTCCGTTGTGTATCCATGAGTTGATGCACCAAGCCGGATTTCCTCCATGCTAGCCTTTGCATAATCTGAGACGCCGCCGAATCCAAGATATTCCCCGCACATCAGTGCTGTGCGCAGATACTCGGATGATTCCGGATCAGTTTCGTATTTGAGCGTTTTATAAATAAAATTCGCCATCTCTTGCGGATTTTCAGCAGAGGCCCGTCCAATAAATACTTCAGCCATTAAATCAACATCACCACCGTTTTCACCATCATCAGTTTCTCCCCAATAAGAATCACCATCATAATTATATGGTCCATCAAGGCATTGATAATAGAGATCACTTGGGATATCCTCTCCATCAGTATACAGCTTTCTCATGGGAATGATATTGATATCACCGCCAAGAAGAACATATCTTGTTTCCCAGTTGGCGTAAGCATCAATTATGAAGTTCCTTAGTTTTTCCGCATCATCCACTCCCGGATAATCATTCAGAATTGATTCTATGGTTTTGACAACAGCAGTCATTCCCATAGATTGACGATGCGATATCAGGTCATTTACCGTGTAATCGGTTGAGGCATCTCTGATATCTTCACTGGTAACTAGAACGTATTCAAACGATTCTAAAGGATTACACATTCCCAGTGCAGCAGAATTACCACGACTGGCGGAATAACTTTCAATTGCTTCACTGTTTTCGATACCGGTCGCTTCAGGATTAATCCTGAGCGGAAATACACTGCTCTTATCAAGACCAGGCATTTTCTCATCGGTAGTGGAAATCTCAAGCTGTATTTCCTTATAATATTTCAGTTTACCAGATTTCGGATGATAAACAGCCGGATTCAGAGTTATAATTGCAATACTTACTCCATGCTTTTTCTGAATTGTAACCAAAGAATATCTGCTTTTCGGAAAGGCTTTATCAGACTCATAGATAGAAGCTTTGGGAGCAGCCTGTTTTACTTTCACATCAGGTATCAGCGGATAAATGGTTCCTCCGAATTCAATATAATGCTCACCTGGTATTGTGGTTTCTTTTAAACCTTTGACACTAATTTTATTAATTTTGCGGCCTGCAGGAATAACAAAATTAACAGGAATAACCGGAAGAACCGGTTCACCTTCTTCTGTTTTCTGCAAAGCGTTTCCAAGTGTGAACAGCTCTCCTTTTTTAGAAGTTTGTTCGATTCGGGGGTCTGACACAGAATAAACAAAAACTGATTTATCTTTGGAAGATTCAACAGTTTTAACAGTAATTGATTTTCTCCCTTTTTTCTTTTCAAGTCCGGCAGCATCTCTCCATTGTAATGCAGAAGCACTGAATCCCGAAAAGATTATGAGGAGAATTATCGATATGCTTAATTTTTTCATATGATTCTCCATAAATTTTTCACTGTTAATTATTCAGATTTTCGTTGCAGCAATATTGCCGGATCGCGTATAACATAAGGAGATCCGGTAAACGGAGCACGTGAAAGGACATCTCCGTCAACAGAAATTTCAATCCATAGATCATCTGAAGACTCCAGGATTTGGGCCAGATTATCAGATGTTGTTCCCTGACCCAGATTCAGCGTAAATATCCCTTTTGTTACTGAAACGCCCTGATCATTTTCAACCAGGAATGTTTCGGTATACAATGAAGAACCATCCTGAGCAGTATCGTATAATGTTACGACAACATCAGTAAGAAACGGTGTTTCTTCACCAATCTGTGTTCCGTCCAGATCCGTCAATTCACCGCCGATTGTCATCCCTTGTGAAAATGACTGGTGTGAAAATAACAGGACCAGACAGAAAGAGAACACTCGTAGAAAAGGTTTCATTAATCCCTCCTTCTGCAGGTTATATAAAAAGGTTAACAATGTTTTTTGTTATGATTTTTTATTTGAACAGATCGTCATTCATGATTTTTTCCGATTTATTTTCAGGAATAGATAAATCATAACTCAAGAAGTAAATACAATAATATAAGGTTTTTATTTTTAAAGACTTATATTATCTAAAGTTGTTTAACAAACAGCTCTATTAGTAAACACCTGAGTGTATTTAAATTCCGATAATTCTCGATGTCGAAAAAAATACCCGATGAATCTTTTTTTTTAGACGAACGATTCTAATGACCCTGATAATTGCTTTAACGGATAAACTTTAAGCTGCTTCACATCAATTTTTGGTTTGGCACAAAGTTAAATGCAGTATTTCAGATTCCATAATTTTTTAATTCTGTTCCACAAAAAAAACTAATGTAAAATAGTCTCTTTTTGCAATATATGTTACCAATTATATAAAAATCAAGTTTTATATATTTCTTTCTACAATTATTTTATATTTGTTTTGAATTTTACATGTATTTGAAATATTTCTATCTGATATCCACTTCAGAGGATTTTAGAAGACACAAGCTTTCCCGTGAATATTTTTTTAGCTTTACCCGCGAACTGATTGCCCTCATTATTTTTTATTGTAAATAACATACAGGGCATAAGGTTTCTGTTATCACTCGAACGAGACACCATTATCTATAACATTTTTTTTGATAATTATTTGGGCCCGCCGGGCACACACGTCCCACGCGACAGCTATTAAAAATTCGAAATAAAACTATAAGAAAAAAAACCGAAATACGAAACAAAACCAAAGAAAAAGCAGGAAAACAAGCAGAAAAAATACGAAATTCGAAACAGGAATAAAGCCTTGAAGTTTTGTGGGCGTGTGGTAACCTGTGAATAGTCCCGTTTACAGGAAAAACACAAAAAAAAATCAGATAGTAATCAATAATGAAAATATGAAAAACCATTTTATCGTTTATACATCTGGCACAGCCTTCGTGTAAATGTATCTGCGATTCTGAAATCCATGTATGTTAATAATGCCGAAATTGTTAAAAAAAAAGCCCTTCGTAAAAAATAGAAGAGCTATTTATATCAGAATAGTTATTAATTATCGATAGCGTTTTACCTGTGCGGCTTCTTCGCTTTTACGACGTTTTTCATTTAACTTCTCTATTTCAGGTTGAATTCTTGAATAAAAATCATCTCTCGTTTTATAGTATTCATCTAAAGATTTAAAAAACGGTGATACTTTCTTATTGTATCTATCAGGGAGAACGAGAATTGCAGTTGCACTCATATTATCTCCTTCAAGTTATTATTATATATAGAATAAGGAATATTACCCACCGGAATTTGACAATAATCTGCTTCACTGTTTATAGCCGCACCCTGATTAAATATTAATATTTCAGGCAAATGTATTACAAGCCCAAACTGGCTATCAAAAACATTAGAAGTCGCATCCCAAATGATTTCACCTACACATTTAAGATGTTTAGAATATAATTCAGGTTCAGACAATTCGCATACCCAAATGAAATGTGGCAATGGTATCTTCAGATAAAATTTTTGAACTTCTGGAATATCTCTATATCTTTTCAAAGCTTTTTTCTTGAACGACCTGCCAGTGGTCAGGAATATCCGCTTAAAACCAGGTATAACAATTCCCTTTTTTTTAAAAAGAGGAATCAATTCTTGAACCAGCTCTTCAAACTGCTCTGCCGAAAGAAGGACTTTTTCAGGCAGGGAAACCAAAAAGCTATCGATTTGATCAATAGTTAAATTAAATGGATTATCCATTTTATTCGCTGTTATTTTTGCATAAGGAAGTCCGTTATCATCATTTATTACAATTCCTTGGAAAAAATCATAAGATGATGTGCTGCCTGTTAAAGTCAGATCAGAGATGTGGCCTATTCCAACTACAACATGTTCAGGTAATCCTAAAAGCAGTGGAAAACCAGATTCAATATAGTTATACACGTATTTAAAAAAATCCTTACCATACTGGTTTTTACAATATAAAAGCGGTGCTATGGAAAGATCCCGAAGCGCATCAGCCATTTGTACCATAGTTAAACCAGCACCCGGAAAAGATCTTCCTTGAGGATGAGCTTTGACCAGACATGTTAAATCGAATGGGTATATTTCTTTATACCATCGGTATCGGTTACTGAAAAACCTGAGCAACATCCACAGCGAACTTTGAGCACATACCGTAGCATCTGTATCCTGACTTATGAATGGGAACCCTTCGATTTCCATATCTATGCCATTCACCATTACATTCTCGGTGCAAAGGCACAAATAACATTTTTCATTGATAAAAAGTTCAGGACTAAGCAGTGTCCTGCCAATACTGTTAGGCAACGTTGGCCGTAAAATGATATACCCCGAATAGTGTTCCTGCCAAATTAAAGAATCAGGGTTTTCAAAGTCGATCAAGTTCGAAAAAAGGTGTAAACGGATACAACGTTCTTTTGGAGTGACAAATTTTTTAGAGTGAAATTTTGAATATGTGTTTCTATAATCTTTGTCAATATATTGCGTTTCTATCAATACACATTTTACATTTATTCCTCGTATGCGCTCCTTTGCATATTCGGTGAGGTATCCTGGACATATTCTGAAAACAGATTCCCAGTTATCGGTCTTATCAAATTCAACAAATGATATTACATTATTCTCATCTCTGATCATGATATTTCCCTCAAATTATACCTTGTATATTTTCATCACCTCATCATCAAGATAATTAATCACCTTAACTGCAATCCAGTCAGAATTTGATTTATCAAATGGACGGAAAGTATCACTATGCAAGTGTGTCGAATGCATCCTGCTTTATTTCAGTCTTTTTGAACTGTCCAGATTTTCCGGATAGTTACTGATTATGGGATTTCACTGAAAAATATGCCTTGGCACTGAGCGCACGACCCACTTTAATAATGACATTTTTCCATATGATAAGATTTATGCTCGCCGGGCGCACACGACCCCGGGCAACAGCTATTAAAAATTCGAAATCCTAAACACGAAATACGAAACAAAACCAAAGAAAAAGCAGGAAAACAAGCAGAAAAAATACGAAATTCGAAACAGGAACAGGACGATAAATTTATTTGTGGGCGTGTGGTAACCTGTGAATAGTTCCTGTTTACCAGAAAATCAATAAAACAACTCCCTAATATCCACTATACTAACTCGCCAAGATCCCGGATTGCCGGTTCACCCGGAGTTGTTGGTACAACAAAAATATAATAATCAAATCCCGACATTGTCTTCAAATGTCGGGGTTGGTACAACAAAAGGCTATAATATTCAAATCCCGACTTTGTCTTCAAACGTCGGGGTTGGTACAACAAAAGGCTATAATA
>JAAYEB010000162.1 GCA_012728995.1 Fibrobacter sp.
AATTTTCAAAAGGCGATTTTAATTATAAACTGTCCGGATGCGGAGCACTTGAACTCGATCTTCTTGCCCAGTCAATGAACAGCATGGCGACTCAACTGAATGAGAAGATCAGGACTGTTACCAGACAACATAACGAAAAAAATTCAATTCTGGAGAGCATGACTGAGGGTGTGCTTGCAATTGGTACAGACAGAAAAATCATAGATCTTAACAAAGGTGCATCCGACATTATCGGACTGAAAATACATGAGGCCAAAGGGATGCTTGTAGAAGAGTCTATCCGAAACAGTGACATACAAAAGATGGTTGACAGAATTATGTTATCGGATACAGCCGTTGAAGAAGAGGTCATGATTTTTCAGGACAAGGGACAAGAGTGTTTTCTTCAGGTCAAGGGAACCCGCCTCAACGACAGTGACAACAACTCAACTGGCATTTTACTTGTAATGAACGACATTACAAGAATCAAAAAACTGGAGATGATGCGCAGGGATTTTGTAGCCAATGTTTCCCATGAACTCAGAACACCACTGACATCAATAATTGGCTTTGCAGAAACAATTCTTACAGGTGCAATTGACAGTTCTCAAGACACCATGCGTTTTCTGAACATAATAAAAAAACATGCAGTCCGCCTCGATAACATAATCGAAGATCTTCTGGAATTATCCAGAATAGAAAAAATGGCAGAACACAAGGAGATCGAAATCCTTACAGATTACATTAAACCTGTATTATTAAGAGCTTCCGAGATCTGTTCCCCGAAAGCTTCAAAGAAAAATATAACAGTCAGCATTTCGTGTGAAAACGATATCAATGCACATATCAATCCATCAATGCTCGAACAGGCACTGATCAATCTTGTAGATAATGCAATCAAGTACAGTGATAATGACAAGACAGTTTCTGTTGAAGTAAAAAAAGAAACGGATTTCGTGGAGATCAAAGTCAGTGACCAGGGATTTGGTATCGACAACAAACATCTGCCGCGAATTTTTGAACGCTTTTACAGAGTAGATAAATCCAGATCCAGAAAACCTGGCGGAACCGGACTGGGTTTGTCTATAGTTAAGTATATCATTCTTTCGCATAAAGGAAGCATTACTGTTAACAGCAAGCCTGGGGCAGGAAGCAGTTTTGTTATGCGTCTGCCGGCCTGAATCATCAAGCAAAATCACACGCCATAACAAAATGGTGAATTATGAATTATTAATTATGAATGAAGAAAAAAAGCTACAATAGTTGTCGTTGTCGTTGTCGTTGTCGTAATCGTTTCCGTAATCGTTTCCGTAATCGTAATCCTATAACTTCATATTAAGCGTTCTGGATCTGATTCTTGATATCAATGTCCCGCCGAAAAGACTCGCGTAAAGGAATCGTCTGGTTTTGCTCTTAATTAACCATAACCGAGCCGCTTATTATTCCCTCTGGGGTTTTTACCCGAAGTAAATATATTCCATTAGACATGGTTTCAGTATTGAAACGAAAGATGCTTCCTGTAGCGGATTTTTCAAGAGTAGAAAGATGAGTTCCATTCAGGGTATAAAGGCTTACTGTCTGAACTTTTCTGTTCTTTGTATCAATACTCAGTAAACCATTTGTGATTTTTACAGATATGTCTTTATTCAAGGGTGATCTTTTGACAATTGGTTTAGTAAAGACCTCATAATTCTCCCACCCCGGCATATCATCCAGAGTAATGACATAATCATGATTCATTATTGAATTCCAGTCATCAGCGGTATTATCATGCGCCCATCCATCCATGGTATAATCTCCATACCGGGGCATGAAATAGGACCACCCCGCTTCATCGCTTACCAGACTGTCCGGGTACGGTACAGAACCGTTTTCACTCAGGGCGATAATCTTTTTCCCATCATAGATATCCTTTACTTTTTCAAATGAAGCTACCAGTGAACCATGGTTTGCTTCACGCGGATAGTAATAGTAATCCCGCCCTATAATATCCACATACTGATCACCCGGGTACCATTCCAGAGCATCTGATGCCTCATCGGTTGTCCAGACCCAGACAAGATTATTTAATCCATGATGGTTTGTGAATCGATCAAACATAAAAATAAACAAAGCTTTGCACGCTTTGGCACCACTGCTTCCCCACCAGAACCATTTACCTGAAGCCTCATGAACAGGGCGCCACAAGACCGGGATATCCTTGTCTGCAAGTATTTTCAGATAACCGGCAACGATATCTATATCACTAACAATCGCTTTATATTCACTGCTCTCTATATTAAAGGATTCACATGTTTCATCTGTAAAAGCATTAATCAGGCTGAAATCGGTATAGGGAGTGTTGCCTGAAGATTCTGTGTAGAAAGTTTCAACACTTTTTGAAGGATCTTTCCAGTGCCAGCAATAAGCAGGAAAACCACCTTTTTTAAAGATATCCTCTGCAAGTGAAATTGTTGCTTTTGTATAATCATTATGCCAACTGTTATCGGAGTTCAAACCGGTACCATGCATGAAATCTAATCCTAACAAAGCTGGTATTTTATTGGAGGCATCCCTGATCCAGGCTACTTCAATTTGGGTTTCCACTTTAAAAGGTGTATTAACTCCGTCATTTTCCATTGTCCGGTCTGTCATAACTCCGCTTATAATCTTTTTGCAGAAATTTTCTTTAAGAAATGAGTACATTTTTCTGGTATTTTCTGAAGCGTTTTGTGTAACCAGGTTACTGGAGATATTAAATGGAGCAGCCTCATAAGCAGTCAGTTCCACGTAGTCTATATTAACCCATCCCCAGGAATGAGTAATGCCGATTGTGTTTATTCCTTTTGAGAGCTTGATTTTGGCAGAAGCTTTCATCTGTACAAAGTTTTCTGTATATGGAAAAGAGATCTGACCTGATGAAGATCCGTTTATGGTCAGGTTCTGGATTTTCCCGTTTTCATCATAAGGCTGAGAATATGATGCCCACAGGGCATAGAACCCTGCTTCACTCACACTTATCTCAAAGATTAGATTCCCCTCTTTCATGTTCACATAAGAACCGCCTGATACATTCTGGTCTTGAATCACTTCCACAGAATTTTCATCAACAATAGCTCCCTCTGCTTCATACCGTTGCGTTGCATTGATATTCTGGCTGATTAAAACGGTTAAAATGATGAAAATTGATTTTTTCCCCATAATTTGCTCACTTTTTTGAATTTTTACATTCTGTACCTGTTATTTTAAATATAATTCTTTGTTAAGTGTAAGATAAAAACGGAGTATCACCTGCAAATTTATGTTATTTGTTTTGTTACTGATTATTTCTGACCAAAACCAGACGATTCCTTCACGCGATCTGCTTCGCGGACATTGGCAAAAGAATCAGATCCAGAACTGTTTAATATCCATTCGTGTAAGATAACGACAACGGTGAAAGATAGATATGGCCTTCACATACATAAAAACTTTTCTTCGGTAGTGACGCTGTGCAGCTCATTCCCGCACTGCGGGACAAGCTGTAAATTAATCGTCGGATTCAGGTCTGATTTTCTTCCGATTGTTCAATAAACCGGGACTATACACAGTTTTCCACACGCCCACAATACTGTAATTAATTGTTCTATTCCTGTTTCGAATTTCGTGTTTAATATTTCGAATTATTAACAACTGCCGCGTGGGGACGTGTGTGTACGGCAAACATGATAATATAAATTTTGTTACTGATGATTTATATCTCAGTTTCCTGCAGTTTTCTTTTTCAGATTAAATACCGGAAAAATATTTTTTCTGAATCCTTTTGAGCTATAATTTTCAGACTTGCTTAAGAGATTTTTGTTGACAATATAGTCCTGAACTACAATTTCGGGTGATTCTGAACTGATTTTTTTGAGAATTTTTTCAAGAACTTCAACCATTTCACCCGCAGTGCTGAAACGGTCGAAAGGATTAATTTCTATACATTGACAAATGAACTCCCTCAGACTTTTTGGTATACCTTTTTGTAAATCCCTGATATCCCTGAAAGAATTGACAGATCTTGCATTCAGTAATTCCCTGAAATTTTTTTGCGGAAACATCATTCTTCCGGTTACCATTTCATACATTGTAGCACCCAGAGAATAAATATCAGTCCTGTTATCCACATCATTCGTATCTATCTGTTCGGGTGACATATATGCAAGAGTGCCAAGAGTATTTGATCCCAGCGTATTAATTGAAACTTCAGCAGGCCTTGCCAGTCCGAAATCAGATACTTTTACAATACCTTCACTTGAAACCAGAATGTTATGCGGTTTTATATCGCGATGAATTATTCCTTTATAGGAATCACCGTAAATACTGCACGACTTTTTATGCGCGTAAGAAAGAGCTCTTGCGCAAAAGATTCCTATTGATACTGTCAGATCCGGTGGAAGAGCCCCATGAAGCGAAAGGATTGCCCGCAAATCCAGACCGTCAACATATTCCATCTCTATATAAGGCAAATCCATGAATTTACCATAGTTGTAAATATCCACTATGTTGGCATGCCTTAACTGGGCCATAATTTTGGCTTCGGTTTCAAACCGTTTCACCATGTCTTCCAGTTGCTCCCGGGTTTCACAAAACTCCTGAAACATGATAACTTTTATTGCCCTTAAAACTTCAAGCTCTTCATTCTTTATCAGATATATCCTGGCAGTACCGCCCTGCCCGAGTATTCCGCATGTATACCCGGAACCCATCACTGTACGCTGATCGGCACCAGGGAGCTGCGTGGTTCTGATCTGCCGCATATTATCCAGTGAACTTACAATCTGTGAAGTACCAATGGATTCCACACCCTTCGCAGGCGGTTCACTGAAAAAATTATCGTTTTGCGGCTTTTTCTTTTCAGATTTTTCAAACGGTTCTATATCAGGCGGTTCAACATAAGTAGCAGAAACCTTTTTTGAAACTTTGTAATCGTTAATGTCATCCGGTATGTGATCAAAATTCTCTTTTCGCGAATCTGTTTCAGAGGCGTAAGCTGATTTTTCGGCAGACAGCCTGATTTGACCGTCAGAATCCTCTTTATCCTTATCACAAATATTTTTTCCTTCGCTCCCTTTATTGGCAGTTTCGGGAATCGCATACTGTTTCCCCGACTCCCTGGCGGCTTTTGTCTCGTTCCACCAGGCGAAGAGTTTACCCATGTCTGTAATGAACGGCTTTAATTTTTTGGGAAACTTGTTACGGAGTTTCGCGGCTCCTTCTCTTTCGACAATTTTTCCCAGATAACGGATCCATTTTACAGAAACAACATTGAATATGTTGTCTGTGTCGTAAAATTCCCTGAAATTGTCTATTCCATGAAAATTCCATACCCAGACAAGATCTGTAACTGTAGGGATAAAACCGATTACCACATCGGGGATTTGGGGAGGAATCCGGATATTTTTGTCGTTCAGGCTTATATGGTAAAGATAAATCCACGATTTGATGTCATCAATTGCAGGATATACTCCGTCTTGCCATCCATCAGGAACCGGTTCATCGCCAAAAAGATCTCCAAAATTGTCAATCTGTTCTTTCATTTTCAAGTATTTCTTTTGCTTTTATACAGTTTTTATCATTATTTCGGGTGCATGATTTTTCAACAAACTGTTTATACGCGTCAAGCATTTCCATTTTACTGGCTTTATCATTCATCTTAATATAGTTTTTGCGGTAAAGCTCCGCCCGGTCAAAAAGCAGATCTATGCGGTTGATTTTTCCGATTTTAACCGGATCAAAGACGGCCCTGTCCATATACTGCAAAGCTTTCGGGAAATCACCAAGTACACTGTGTGCCAGAGCCATCACCCAGTTATATCTCGAATCGGACAGATCATATTTTCTCCCAAGAGATATTACATCACTTATCGATGAAGTCATATAGTATGAATCTGCAAGGAGAATCAACGCGCTGTCACGTGTTCCGGAAGGTAATTTCTCAAACTCAAGATTCTTCAGTTCATCAATTACATCCATGAATTTCGCTTCAGCATATAAATCCATTACCCCTTCTAGAACGGATCGAGTCTGTTTTTGCGGTTCTTTTACAGACTTGTCAAATCTTTGGGAAACCCTGCTTTTCATCGGCGAAGAAGTATTGATCTGATCCTTTTTCTCTACCTGCTGCACATTGCCATTGTCGTTTTTTTCGGGGATCACCTTGCTGATGCTTTTGGGTTCAATTTTTTTTTGTCTGAAATTATTCATAAGCGAATTAACGTTTAATTTTACAAAATTACCGTTATCGCGGTTAAAAACATATACCGCGCCAGTCACAAAGATAACTGCCAGAAAAAGCAGGTATCGGAATTTCAATTTCGAAGGGTTTGTTTTTTTCTCTTCTTTTCTTCTTAAAACAGTACCAGAATAGATTTTATAGCCCGAAGGGTTTGAAGAAAACTCTTTGATCACAGTATCGGGATCATTATCCGAAATCTTTTCCATCACGCCCAAAACCCTGTCACCTAAATCCTTGCAAGATTGAAAACGGTTCTCCCTGTCCGGTTCAAGACACTTGTCAATAATGTCGCAAATATCAGGGGATATTGATGGATTGGATTCTTTTGCCGGTTCATATCTTCCGCTGTGCTTTTCTGAAGATATCCTGTTCAGTTCATCGCTATACGGTCTTTTACCGCACAGCATCTCATAAAGAATAATTCCGATCGAAAATATATCACTCCTGCAGTCAACAATCTGGTTGTCATGCTGCTCGGGACTCATGTATTCAACAGTCCCCCACCCTGTAAAAGTTCTCTCATCACCAATTTGAGCCAGCCCAAAATCGGTAAGTTTTAACCCACTAGTTTTTGAAAGCAGAATGTTTTCCGGTTTCAGATCTCTATGGACAAGATTCTGAACCGAACTGCCCCATACTGAAAAAGACTGTTTAGACGCAAAATGAAGAGCATCGCAGATAATTTTAACTGTGGATAAAGCCACTACAGGATGAAAACGGGTAAAAGCCTGCATCAGGACCCGAAGAGATTTCCCGTCAATAAGTTCCATCTGCATATATGGCATGTCCTTGAAAACGCCGCTCGCGAATACTCTTACGATATTGGGGTGATCCAGTTTCGCGGTTATTTTTGCTTCAGCCTCAAATTTTCTTCTAAGCGGTTCTGTTTTACCTGGCCGCAGAACCTTTATCGCGCGTTCAATCTCCAGATCAACATCAAAAGCCCTGTAAACCACGCCCATTGTTCCGCTGCCCAGTTCGGATAAAATCCGGTAATTACCAACCATATCGCCGGCATTTAAAGGGGGCGATTCCATTGGCCCAGATCCCAGAGCACTTATTTTCTGAAATATTTCTTCTTCTTTGTTATCTTTTCCCATAATTTTTAAATCTACACACAAAAACAGGTCTGATTTGATCGATTTTACTGTTAAACCGGTTAAAAATTATTAATTTAGCATTTTTCCTTTAGCACTTCAATTTTTTTGGGGCTCGATTGTGTAATTTTCCGGATATCCTCAGTACCCATGTTTAACCGGATCATTTTTTTAGCTGCTTCCATTTTCTCTTTCTCAATTCCTTTCTTATATCATGTCTCATATCCCGATATAAGAGTATTTTCTCCATTTTCTCTTTTAGTCCAGATTACCGTATTTGCAGGCAAAATAATTTCTGATTTCAGTTTCTTCATCCATCATTCTTCAATGGTGATACCGGATGACTCATCAGTTTCTTGAAACTCCCGGTTATTCTGCTCTTTTAGTGAGGATTGGTTGAAGATTTGTAATCGGAACTATTATTTTTTCCTTAATTCATCAATTTTTTTTATGCTCAATCCTGTAATTTTGCGGATATCCTCAGTACTCATATTCAACTGGATCATTTTTTTAGCTGTTTCCATTTTCTCCTTTTTAATCCCTTTCTCAATCCCTTTCTCAATCCCTTTCTCAATCCCTTTCTCAATCCCTTTCTCAATCCCTTTCTCAATTCCTTTCTCAATTCCTTTCTCAATTCCTTTCTCAATTCCTTTCTCAACACCTTTTTCCATTCCTTCTTTAATCCACATTTGTGCTATTGTGGGCATAAGATCATCTCCTTTATCAACTGTTCTTTTCAGTTCTGTTTTTATTACTTCAAATTTACTGTTATCTACTGTAGATACAAGATATCTCAGAAATGTTTCCAGATATTCTGTTTTTTTTCTTTTTTCACTCAATAACGCCATCATATTTAATATATCGTGTAATTTATCGAATAATTGAGGGCTGTTTATATATTTCATTATCAAAAAGTGAACCCTCAATAAAATACTTCCCCGAATCTCTTCATCAGGTATATGAGAAATGTCATATATTTCACTATTGAAATCCGGTATATACTTGTCGGTATTTTCTACACTTTCAAAAAGTGATATTATTGAATTTGAACAATTCCATTTATGCTTTCCCTGATATATCACAACCGGTATTATTACAGGCAGTTTCTTTTTATTCCTGTTACTTTTGAGACACTGCTCCCATATCTTTACCATGTTACGTAAAAGCTGAAATCCGGTAAAATGATCAATATAACTCTTATGCTCAAACAACAAGTATAGATATGACTGTTTACCCGATATGACTGTTTTATACAATATATCTGAAAAATGCTCCGAAAGCTCTTTATCCACAAAAGAATCTTTCACTATTTCCAGTTTGTTCAAATCCAGTTGTCTGCAAACCCCTGAAGGCAGATACTGGCGTATAAAACTCCGGACAGTTTCTTTTCGTGAAAAAGATTCCCTGAAATATTTATCGTGAGGATTATTTAACCTGTCTCTGCTCACAATTTTTACCCGTTTGTTGTTTAATCATTAATTTGTCTCTTGTTATACTGTTGTTTTTCACCTATTTTAAACGTACATTGCGCAATTAAAATACTACATTTCTGTAAAATAAATAAACAGGACAAAAAAATGAAATCTAACCGTTATAACGAGTCTCTGTTTCATGCCAGTCCCTTCACCCTGATTCTCTTTTCTGCTGTTCTCGTTTTTTCAAACCAGCTCCACGCGCAGCAAAAGGATACTTTATGGCATAACCTTCCCGATTTTAACCGCTTTGAAGTCTATTCCAGACATTATCAGAAAAAAAACATAAAACTGCTCCGGGATACGCTTCAATCCGGTTATTATCCCAATGAATACTATGTGGCTATTGACAAGGTTGTAATTCCTGAAGGAGAAAGGGTTGAATTCAAAAGAGGCACGACAATCCTTTTTGAACCGGCCACTTCATTGCATGTCAACGGAACCCTGCATGCCGCGGGCACATTTGAATATCCAATTACATTTCAGCTTATAAACAAAGATGAGATGCTCATGCAGCCGCGTTCAAATGACACTCTCTGGGAGGGGATAACAGTTGGCCCCAAAGGAAAAGTGGTTTTTGATAATGTAACGCTTAAAAACGCTCAGAAAACAATCTATTCCGAAGCCGCGTGCGATTCTTTGTCTGTCGCGCATATCCGTTTTTTAAACAATATTGTCAACGCGGTACAGTTTCCCGACCGCAAGATCGACATTCCGGTAGATATAGACTACGATCTTGTCTGTATCGACAGCTCGGCCCTGAAGCCACCGGTTCTGAAAAGAAGCAGAGTTCCGCTGATAACAGGCTTTTCATTGACAGCTGTGCTGCTTGGCGTGTCAGCTTATGAGTTTTACAAAGCACGGGATTATGACAACAGGGTACCAGACAGCAAAAATTACAAAAACGCTAATGATTATCATAACAAGGCAACCAGAAAATACAGAAACGGTTCAATACTGAGCGGATGTGCTCTTGCTGTGTGCGGAACCGGTATTATCCTTAATTTCACCATTCCACCCATCAAAGGAAACTGATTATGAAAAAAGTATCAAGATTTTTTTTTCTTTCATTGCCGGTATTAACTGTTTTTTTTGCTCTCACATGCGATCGCCCAACATCGCCTTTTCTGGATAATTACGAGGGTGATTATGAGCTTTCAGTTACTTCCCCGCCGTTTGACACCCTTCTCACCAAAACTGAATATTGTTTCACATACACAGCAGGACGCGATACATTCAGTACTGTAACGCTTGTTGCGCCTGATACAACCAT
>JAAYEB010000014.1 GCA_012728995.1 Fibrobacter sp.
AGACGCACATGTATAAAGAAACAGTAACCATGAAAACCGCCTCCCAAGCACATCATACAACAGCGGCTATATGGTTCCGCTTCGCTTCACC
This sequence comes from Fibrobacter sp., assembly GCA_012728995.1. Classification (GTDB taxonomy): domain Bacteria; phylum Fibrobacterota; class Chitinivibrionia; order Chitinivibrionales; family Chitinispirillaceae; genus JAAYEB01. The sequence goes on from JAAYEB010000014.1 coordinate 92, forward strand.
CAAATTTTTGCTCCACTGCGTTCCGCAAAAACTTCATATAGCCGCAAACGTTGTAAAACATAAACCTGCCCCAAAGACAGGAAGACTTTTAAAACCAATAAAAACAAAAAATTACAAAAAATTGATGACAATAAACTGTGCAGGAAATATTTTAGGACAAAATGTCCTTAAAATGTCCCGCCGGAGGAATAGTGTCTGAAGTAAGTCCAATCTATTTGATAAAAAAAGCCCGTGATATTTATAGCCAAAGCGAACTTGCCAATATCCTTAAAGTAAGTGAACGAACAATACGTCGTTGGGAAGTTAATGAAACTGCTCCACCTGCTTACTTGGCCCATGCCATACGGCAAATGATTTTACCACTACCGTTCAATGATAACAAAACGAGTGATTTTAAATTCATAGATCTGTTTGCAGGAATTGGAGGAATTCGCATTGGATTTGAGGAATTAGGTGGAAACTGCGTTTTCACGAGTGAATGGAATGAATTTTCAAAAAAAACATACCTTGCGAATTTTTCTTCGACCGCCTCCCATATTTTCACCGGTGATATTACAAAGATTGATGAGTCCGATATTCCTGATCACGATGTCCTTTTGGCCGGATTTCCTTGCCAACCATTCAGCATTGCCGGCGTTTCAAAAAAGAATTCTCTTGGCCGACCCCATGGTTTTGAATGTACGACCCAAGGAACACTTTTTTTCGATGTTGCCAGAATTCTTGCAAAAAAACGCCCTGCGGCATTTTTATTGGAAAATGTCAAAAATCTTGTTTCACATGACAAAGGCAATACATTCAGGGTAATTATTGAAACGCTTAAAAATGAATTGGGATATGAAATTCATTACAAGGTAATTGACGCAAGATATTTTGTTCCGCAACACCGGGAACGAATAATAATTGTCGGTTTCCGAGAAAAGACAAGCTTTTCATGGGATGACTTGTTGTTACCAGAATTTTCTCCTGTGCTCTCCACAATTTTACATCCTGAAGATGGCTCTGAAAAGACAGAAGAGCCATATACTGTGGGGTTATCCGCCGTTGTCAATCCCAAGTATGTCCTGACACAAAATTGTGGCAATACTTGCAGGATTATGCCAAGAAACACAGAGCGGCCGGAAATGGCTTCGGCTTTGGCCTTGTTGATTCCAGTTCCGTCGCACGTACCCTATCTGCACGATATTATAAAGATGGCTCTGAAATCCTTGTATCAAGGGGCAAGAGAAAGCGACCCCGGAGACTTACACCTCGCGAATGTGCCCGGTTAATGGGATACCCTGACACTTTTAAGATTCCTGTCAGCGACACCCAAGCTTATAAACAGTTTAGCCAATCTGCTGTAGTCCCAATGATAAAAATAGTGACTACTGCAATGATACCGCACATTAAATCTATTCTTAAAAAGAAGGCTGCATGAACGAGAAGACATCCTGGTCCCGAGATCAATTGCTAATTGCATTTAAGTTGTACTGTCAAATGCCTTTTGGTAAAATGCATTCACGAAATCCAAAAATCATCAAGTATGCGAATCTGATAAATAGAACACCATCAGCATTAGCAATGAAATTGACAAATATCGCCAGTCTTGATCCTTCAATTACATCAACCGGCAGAAGGGGTTTAACCGGGGCATCAAGTACTGATAGAGCGATGTGGACAGAGATGAAAAATGATTGGGATACTTTTATACTAGAAATTTATGATGCAGAGAAAAAATTTGGAATCTCAAATGATTTAAATGAAATAAATAAAACTGAAAAGCACATAAGCGATAGTGAAACATTAGTTGATTATACTGGAAAAAACAAGCTTTCTGAAATTAATGCGAGGATCGGTCAGAACTTTTTCCGAAAATCTGTGTTAAGTGCATATAATTCGAAATGCTGTATTACTGGATTATCCATCCCACAATTACTTATTGCAAGTCATATAATTCCATGGAGTACAGATAATAAAAATCGGCTAAATCCACGTAATGGACTTTGTCTTTCCATAATTCATGATAAAGCCTTTGATATGGGTATTATCACATTGTCTGAAAAATATTCGGTAAAGGTTGCAGAAGACTATTTATTGGAAACCTTTCTGTTAGATAATTTTTTTGTAGCAACAATTATAGAATATGAAGGTAAGAGTATCAACCTTCCAGAGAAATTTGTTCCTGAACAAGAATTTTTAAATTACCACCGAGCTCAAATATTTAAAGGTAAAATATGAATATACGTTTCGAATGTCTTTATCGTGATTCTGGCAATTTTAAAAAATGGAATGATATAGTCTTTTCAAATTTTGATAATATCACAGCAGAAACAGCAACGAAGGAAATCTGCAATTATTTGGATGAAGGTTTATATTTTAGAATAGAAGATATCGATGTTAATGATTTGCACTTTGATAAATTTAACCCTTTGATAGATCATCATTGGCATGAATTTCATAGCTGTTCAGAAACTGAAGATGAAGTCAATGATGTTCACCATCGTGATATTAAATCAATAATTTCAAAATTGGCAACATTAAAGATAGACAGCAAAACACCTAAGCGCTGTTGAGGCTGATATATTACGTTCAAATCAGCATGAATTCAATGGAGTACGTGAACTTGTCCAGATACTCGGTGAACCTGATGGTAAAGTTCAATTTACGGCCAAATTCCTTTATCTGACCGATGACGATGATGCACCGATAGTCGAAACGGGGACGCTGACATGGTATGATGCCCGACAAAAAGCCCGTGAAGAACGAAATGTGATGCGATGGGAAAACCGCCTGTATTTCCCCACAAATCTTGTCACACAAAACTTGACGGTAGGTGATCTGCTGATTGTGACAAGAAATACTGACGATTCTTTACTTGCAATTGTTGCTGAAAATGGCAGTACTGTCGAGAACCAGTTACTGTGGTTATTTGGATTTACTGATCTGGGACACCCCGGGTTTTCCATACGTGGAGAACTTGAAACAGAACAGGATAGAATTGCATTCACTTCGCGGTTAATTCTTGAAAACATCGGAATTGTTGTAGAAACACAAGGAGATTCCTGGCTGGATAGAATTTTTACAAAATTTGGAAAAGCATTCCCGACAACAAGAGAATTTTCAGAGTTTGCAAGAAATACAATACAGGCGGATGTCCGCGATGACTACGATAATGTACTGTTGGCATGGATGGATCGTGAGGAAATACTTTTTAGAACGCTTGAAAAACACCTCATCGCAGACAGGTTAAAACAGGGATTCGACAATGATGTGGATGAATTCATCAAGTTCTCACTATCTGTTCAAAACAGACGGAAATGCCGGGTTGGATTTGCACTTGAAAATCATCTTGAAGCAATGTTCAACGCTTGTGGAATAAGGTATTCAAGAGGTTCTTGTACTGAGAACAAGGCAAAACCTGATTTTCTTTTTCCTGGTATCGATGAATACAGGGATCCTTCCTTCGATGCAATCAATCTTACAATGCTTGGTGTAAAGTCAACCTGTAAAGACCGCTGGAGACAGGTTTTATCAGAAGCAGACAGGATAGATAGAAAACACCTTCTGACTCTTGAACCCGCAATAAGTCTAAATCAGACCATGGAAATGCAAAGCAAATTACTTCAACTCGTCATTCCGAAATCATTGCATGACACATATTTGCCAACCCAAAAAGAATGGCTGATGTCTATTTCTGATTTTATTGAACTTACAAGAAGACGACAAAATAACTGAAATCAAGAATTATTATGTTAGCATATTCATAAGCAGATAAAACAAGTGCGGCGGCGAAGACAAAAAACAGAGACAGGTTTACGCCTTTTACAACAGGGCATACAGGCGGCGGGCTTGAAAGCCCTTGGCCTGCGGCACATTTTGCTTCCGCAAAGCCTTCAGCAAAACGTTTTGTATACCCAACCCGAACCCCGTAATTAAATTTGTAGTCAGGTACAATTTGGCACTTATAAACAAAGTGTAACTATAATCATTCGAAACCCAAACAGGAATATTTAAATATTCCCTTAATTTATCACAGGGAGAATATAATTCTCCCTGTTTACTTATTATCCGTATAAAGACAAATAATAACTGCTAGTCAAAACAAACCCTCGAAATCACATTCTCATAATAGTTCGACCAGAAAGACTCAATCCCTTCAATACGATAACACATCTTTTCTTTTTCATCACAGAAATCAAAAGTCCGTATTAACCCATTCATGATATCATAACCGTTTCTTAATTTCCTGATAATCTTTTCAGTCACATGCTGAGTCAGATTCTCATATTCAAGCGGTTTCCCGTAAAGGTTTGCAGTACTCAATAAGAGTTCTTCAGTACGCTCTATTGCATACCGAAACATCCTGAAACCAAAAAGATAACCGGTTCCCCTGATAGTCATATCTTTTTCAGAAACCGAAAGAGAACCAATAAGTGAAGATTCCAGACCATTGTCATCAAGGTAGACCAGATTAATTCGTGGCCCCTTATTCTCGGAATAAGACTCCACAGGGATAATAATATTTCTGTCCGGAATACCGGCCCTGAATTGAAGTAGAATCAATTCGGAGTCGCCTGAAATAGGAAGTTTCTCGCCTTTACGGAGAAGGGTTTTTCTCTTTTCGTGAATTTGTTCCTGGAGATCTGTTACTGCGACGTTGATTAAAGCGGAAGCGGAATTGATTTGTGAATAATCACGTGTCATTTGACACCTCCTGTTGTTTTTAGATAAATAAAATGCCCAGAACTCTAAACGTCAACAGGGACGTCCCGGTCCTCACGGGATACCGGATTCTGGGCTATTGTTTTCCGATAAAAAATGCCGGATAACGGACCGGGGAAAACGCCGCCATTGGTTTTTTTAGATATTGTAAGTATAAAAAATTATTCCAGGGATAGCAAGTTGTTTTTGATGACTATTAAATCAGAATATGAATATTTATGTACGCCGAGCGCACAAGCCCCGACGTTTGAAGACAAAGTCGGGATTTGATCATTATAACCTCTGGTTGTACCAGCCGGTAAAAACGTTTGTGCAGGCGTAGCCGAGCATCCCGATGTAAAATCGGGATTTGAATATTTTAGCTTTTAATTGTACCAATATACTTTTGGTAAACCCGCAGTCTGGATCTTTTGTGAATTTATAAGACCAAGTTTCTAATGATTTCATATTTTTCTTAAAACAGGAGCTATTCACAGGTTTCCACACGCCCCCAAC
>JAAYEB010000015.1 GCA_012728995.1 Fibrobacter sp.
GCTACTGAATGTTTATGTCCAACAAGGTCTATGAGAGCGAAAAAACGAGCCATGAGAATCATATCAAATATATCACGCCCCCGCGCCGTCCCCCTCCGGTATGCTTCAAGAAGACGTTGGGCCTGTTCAAACTGATTTCTCAGCGTTGAATCACTCATAATCCGGTTTGCGCAATAGGGTTGTATTGTTGTTCCATAAAACCAGTCTGGTATACCACTATCTGAAAATTTTTCACTGTAACCCCAGTTGATATCCTGACTAAACTGCAAAATTACCCCTTCCCTTCTTTCATTAAATTCTATTAGTTCCTTTCCCATATTCTCTTCAATAAGATAGAGACCATAATTCTCTCCATTAACAGAAAAGCTGACAAATTCAAGTCGGAGCCCAATCAGGTCAGAAAAACTCAGCAGACGATGAAAAAACCAGTCATGCATGAAAAACCTTACTAATGGATGCTGGAGAGCGAATCTGCTCATCCCCATAATCGTACCACCATTTTGTACCTTTACTTTAAAAGACCACTTTTCAGGATGTGCCCAGTGCTCAGAACTACCTCCTTTGATAGAAACCTTAACAGGAAAGACACTTTCATTAACTTTAATTTCGGCACTGACATACCCCTGATTATATGGATGTACACGGTATGCTCTTCCGATATTCATGGCAATCTCACGCTGATGGCGTATCTTCTGATAATTTTTATAACCAATTTGTAAATCTATATGAGTAAGTTCTGATCTGATCGGGGCATTTTTGATATCCTCCTGAAAAGAATTAAACTGGTGCCTGATATTAAGGAGTGTCTTTCCGATTACACTGTATCTCTGAGCCAAAGCACCTACCAAAAATGCAATGATAATTGCCATTATCATGGTAAACACTCTTCTGTACTGCCAGATTTCAAAATGACATTTTTGAAATGGTGCTATTTTCATGGTTCAGATAACAGCCGTGTCCATAAATGTTATAGATATACCTTTGATCTGTTCTTTTAACTGATTGCGAATAATTCCTAACCGCTCACCTGAATCAAAACCGATAATGTAGGACAACGACAGCACCCCGCCGCTATCATCCATACGCCGGAGCTCAATAAGGTTACAGTTGTTTTTCAATACCAGCTCGATATCATTCAATAATCCGCTATCATCTCCCTTACACGACAACTGTAATAGCATTCCATTCACACCCGGTGAAATATCGGATGATAGACCACGCAGCAGTATAATAACAGTAATAAATACAAAAGCTACCAGAGTTACCAAACGTTGACCAGCTCCCAGACCCAATCCGACTGCTATCGACAAAAACAGATACGAAAGTTCTTCGGGTTCTTTAACAGCAGTCCGGAAACGAACTATAGACAAAGCCCCCACAAGGCCAAGCGAAAGAGCTAACGAAATTTTTACGATTGTGATTATGAACATTGTTGTACATGTAATAATCATGAAATTACGTGCGAACTCTTTCCGGTTTGATAACGACCTTCCGAAACGAACATATATAAAATAAAGAATTAGTGATAACAGCGCAGCAAGAGCAATGTTGACAATAAAAGAACCGATATCTACCGTACCTTTTTGGGAAATGAGAAATTCATTAAAAGTCTGTAGTTTGTTCATATCCTGCTTTCATTCCTTTTTAAAAACAGACACAAATATGTTACCTGTTTCAAGTATATTATTGCTACAAAGATGAGTAAATGAAATTATTCCTTTGGGGATTCCGGGATCTTAAGCAACCGGTTTAAACAACATCCATACTTAAAGTATCCAGCAGTTCATTTCATTAAGATTCTGTATAGAAACCTGGTTTATGCTTACAAACTGTAAGCGCGCTTTTTGGCTCTAATTATTGCAATATCAAACAGTTTCTTGTATTATACAGGTATAGAGGAAAGACTATGCGAATTTTTTGTAAGCAGTATAAGCAAAGTCGGGAAGAATATGATAAACATTTTTGAGCATACCGATTACCGAACGTTTCTTGAAGATTATCAACGGGAACAGCATGAAATCAACCCAGCGTTTTCTCACAGGTATTTGGCAACACCAGGTTTTACAAAGAACCTGGTATTCCTATGCTGTAGCAAGTCGGTCACCAGTAAAACGCAAATTCGAACTGAATGAAGCGGATGGTGATGGATATCATTACTGCCATAAAGGTAACTGGTAAATGTAATACCTAATAATTACTGATCTGTTTATATGTTTTGAAGGGGTAGACTTAAATTTAAAAAACTATGTCTATCCCTTTTTATTTTGATCGTCAAACTAAAACCCTCTCATGTTAGAAAACTGTTTTTTTCACGCAGATTTAAAAAATCACACATGTTTTGACTCAATCCATGTTTTTGCCAATAATTCATCACTTAAATTATAAGTACGAAATTTAATTCCAGTAAAAAATCCTACTACGCCAACGATGAACCCGATACAAGGGATATCAGTGACCAGGACATATCTTTCTATATTCCCGAGGTGTTCTTTTGCAAATCTGAACCGTTCACCGAAAGCACTGGGTAGAGGCCAGGCCATTTTAGGCATTTTAACAAAAATACGCACTTTACCATACCTCGAAATCCCTTCACGAAGCTCGTCAAACACCTGTACGTTTTCTTCTTTTGTCATTTTTCCATGGGCTTCATATGCGTATATATTTCCATTACTCCAATCAAGTTTCTTGATCATTTCATACCCCTTGATCTAGTGGAAATTGTTAAAGAATTTATAAATCATTTTATAAATCTACGATGCACAATGTATGCCAATGAATGTAACTCTAAAATGATACTACTATTTACCTTGAGTTTTCGAAAGCGGCATTTGGCGCAAACGGGTTTTTATGGCTGTGAAGGTCATATCTGCCTGGTAATACGACCAAACATACAAAAACCCGTTACGCCAGTATCCGCAAAACCTGTCTCCTAAAAAAGCATGTTCGATCAAGGTAAAAATTGATTTCATTCAAATAACAAACAAATCTTGCATATCCTTTTTATCCAGTTACAGTTTCCCTGAGTTTCTGATATCCCAAATGAGCCACCAGTAAATCAAGAATTATTATGGCAGCCTTGTTTTCGGCAACTGGCCATATACGATTTGTAATTGTCGGATCTCTGCGTGTTATTGCAGATAACTCTTTGGGCTCAAGGGAATATTTATCAATTGTATACTGCTTTTTATCGATTGTTGGCGTTGGCTTGACTGCAAGCCGGACAATTATGTCCTGTCCTGTTGATAAACCTCCTGTTATACCGCCCGCATTATTGGAATCAAACACCACCTTTCCGTTTTCAGCTTTCATCCGGTCGTTACTTTCATATCCGGTCATGTTTTTTACAGAGAATCCGGCCCCGATTTCCACTCCCTTTACAGCTCCTATTCCCGTCAGTCGTGCGAGTTCGCCATCCAGTTTATCAAAAACCGGTTCTCCCAGACCAGCCGGCACACCCCGTATAACATGTGATGGTATGAATATTTTGAACAGTTTTTAATAGAGATTTTAGGTGGTTCCGTTGGTATTTTTAAACACTAACCAAAAAGGAGCCATTATGTCCAGAAAAAGCAATTCATCAAGCAGTAAATCAA
>JAAYEB010000163.1 GCA_012728995.1 Fibrobacter sp.
CTCCAGATGTCCGTATGCAAATGGGTTATAACAGTTAATAAATCAGGTTATAAGAATGAAAAATTGGGACGGACTATCTTTATTCTCATTTGGAAATCATAAACATAAAAAGATAGTCCGTCCCAAAAACACAGATTCCTGCCGATAAAGATTCGAAACGGTTGAATTCCTTAACCACTGATGAATTAAATTATGCTTTAAATATCGATTCGCAAGAATACTTGTTCACATGATCCCATGGTTTTATGGGAATATCAAGATTCTTCATCTCCAATTTATCTATTAACTATGAAGCTCACAGTAATGTGTATTTTTAACATCTATATCAGACAAACTATTGGCAAAATGCATTGCGCAAAGAGGATCTGGACAGTGAGTAAACCCCCATGTATGGCCAAGTTCATGAAGAATTTCTTTTAATACCCGTTCACGAAACAAATCCGGATTTTCACTTAGACCATAAAAAGACTGACGTAAACGTGGTAATGCTACTATCGCCTGATAGCCTTTTAGAACAGCTTCACCAAAAATATAGTTATGCCCTTCTGCATAACAATCGGCATTTATCAAACCTATCAAAGTTCCCTTCATATAATGATCCATTTCCCGGATGTATTCCAGAAGCGCATCTCCAAGGTATTGTTCTCTTTTTCTGTTATATGCACCGAATGGAATCTTTGTCTGCTTTTCCTTTACGCCTTTTACACCAGCCGTTTCAGGGAGCATATTTAACAACCACTCTAAAAGTTCATCAGAAACAGGTCCCATTGGAAACAATATTACTTTTTCTTTATTGATCCCAATTGCCATCTTTTACCTTTCGGAAATAGTACATAAATACTCTATTCAGCAAAATACCTGCCCAACTTTTGGAGCCTTTTTTGCAATAATTTACTCAGAGTACACGACTTGTCTGGTTCATAGGAGATATTTCTGAATAATGATAGAATCATATATGATCACATACCTGTATTTCTCAATTATGCAGGAATTAAATTTGCACTTTTCCGGCTACCAGCAGATTCTCTTATGTCTGTTAAAAAACAGATCGGCTCACTACCAGATACCGAAAAAACAGATATCATTTTACACGACCTGAAACTGCAGAATGAGAATTTCCCGACAGAACCTATGTTTAAAGGTAAATGGAAACAGTTTGATGTAAATTTTTTTGCAAAGGGTAATCAAATGACTTCACAATATATGGTAAGAATCTCCTGCAGTCTACAAAAGGATATTGAAGAAGCATTCTCTGATTTAATTCATACACGATGGTCTGTTCAAGAAGCATCGTGGTGCCCACCTGTAGATTTATTCGAAACTGAAGATGAGTACATTATTGTCATAGATTTACCGGGTGTAGATATTTCAGCGTTAGAATTAAAAATTGAACAAAAAAGAGTCACATTGTGTGGGCAACGTAAAATACCTTTTTCTGACATGAAGAACCGGCATTTGTTTATTGAACGATCCCATGGTCAGTTCTGCCGAATTGTAGATCTTCCAGGTGCTGTTAACATGAATAAAACAAAAACCAATTACAACAACGGTTTATATGAAATATTTCTTCCAAAAGTCGATAAATCGAGTATTCGTTAAACTATAATGGTTATAAGTACTATTAGATAATCATTATGAGTTTTGTAAAAAGGTGAATTATTAAGCTTTTTCCAGGATTGATTGATGGTATAAAAAGGTTATTGATACTGATCAGGCATAAATATGAATTTAAAATACTAATTACGGGGGAATTATATGTCCGGAATTGAAGAAAAACTTGCCCTTAGACCTGAAGATACTCAGCCTGTTATTGATTTCAATAAACTTGACTTTGAAACAACTGACGAACTCAGACCACTTGAGGAAATTGTTGGACAACCACGAGCTGTTAAAGCTCTTGAACTTGGCCTGGGCATCAGAAATAGTGGATATAATATTTATATGTCCGGGATAAGCGGGATGGGAAGAAAGTCGTTGGTAAGAGATATTCTGAAACGAAAAGCCGAATCCGAATCAACTCCTTCTGACTGGATTTTTGTAAACAATTTTACTCAAGAGGATCGTCCGATTGCCATAAAGCTATCCCCGGGTAAAGGCAAAGAATTACGTCGTGAAATGGATATACTGATTGAAAGGCTAAAGGATGATATCCCGCGTGCTTTTCGTCAGGAAGACTTTAGCAGAGAAAAACAACGTCTTAATCAGCATTATGAAAAACAGGGTAGAGAAGCATTTTCACGGGTTGAACAACTTGCACAGCAAAAAAATCTCATTCTTAAGGAAACTCCTGACGGCAGAATATTGATGATCCCTAAAAAAGATGATCATCAAATGAGTAATGAAGAATTCGAAACCCTTTCATCTGCTCAAAAAGAGGAAATTTCGAGAAATCAGCAAGAAGTCGGTCAGGCAATAAATGCCATTTTTAACGAGCAAAGTGAAATAGGTATAAACCTTAGAGAAGACGTTAAAAAAATAGAACGGGATTTTGCATCAAAACTGATTGATCCGGCAATTGATAAAATTCTTTCAAAATACAAAAATGATAAACTCGAGTTGTGGTTTTCACAAGTCCGCGAAAATATGAAAGAAAATCTTGGCCGATTCAGAGAGAAGGAAAGTGGACAACAACAGATGCTGGCCTCTATGCTGGGTGGAGCAGTACCGGAAGAAAAGTTTCTAGAATATAGAATAAATGTTGTTGTCGATAACAGTGAACTAAAAGGGGCTCCGGTTATCTTTGAAGAATCTCCAAATTATAAAAACATATTTGGTACCATCGCAGGAACAGTCGACCGCTCCGGAAAGCTTTTCACCAGCTTTAATAATATTAAAGCTGGTAGTATTCTACGGGCAAATGGAGGATATCTGATATTTAACATCATGGATGCATTAAGCGAACCACTTGTGTGGAAAGAACTGAAACGAAGTCTAAAAAGCAGGGAACTTGAATATCATATGTATGATCCATTTGGAGTATTCTCTGCCTTTTCACTTAGACCTGAACCAATTCCGCTTGACATTAAAATAGTTGTTATCGGTAGTCCTCTTATTTATCATCTGCTGCAAATTTATGATGAAGATTTTCAGAATCTCTTTAAGGTAAAAGCTGAATTCGCACCAGAACTTAGCCAAAGTGAAAATACTGGACTGGTTATTGCCAGATTCGTAAAAAAGCTAAAAGACAATAACAATCTTTTGCCATTTGATAAAAATGCCATAGCTGAATTGTTAAAAGCAGGTGCAAGACTGGCCGGAGATAAAAGTAAAATAACAGCTGAACTCAGCCGTTTATCCGACATTATTCATGAATCCAGCTTTTGGGCGAAAAAAGACAGCTCTTCTATTGTTAAGGATTTTCATGTCCATAAAGCAGTCAAAGAAAAAATATACAGGTCAGATCTTATTGCAGAAAAAATGCGTGAGTATATTTCCAACGGAACACTTCTTATTAATGTTAAAGGTACCTCAATCGGTCAGGTAAATGGACTCAGCATAGTTCAATTGGGAGATTATTCCTTCGGAAGAGCTTCAAGAATCTCTGCCAGTGCAGGTATTGGTAATTCCGGTCTAATTAATATTGAAAGAGAAAGCCGCCTGAGTGGTAGCAATTTTGATAAAGCTATGCTTATTCTTGAGGGTTTTTTCCGCAACAAATACGCATCAAAGCACCCTGTAGCACTCTCTGCTTCAATTGCAATGGAACAAAGTTACGGATTAATCGAAGGTGACAGCGCAACACTTGCAGAACTGCTATGTCTATTAAGTTCATTCGCAGAAGTCCCTTTAAGACAAGATATTGCTGTTACCGGTTCTGTAAATCAACACGGACAAGTACAAGCTGTGGGAGGTGTTACACAGAAAGTCGAAGGTTTTTTTGATGTCTGTAAACATATTGGATTAACATCTGAGCAGGGATGCTGTATTCCCGCTTCGAATGTGAGAAACCTTATCCTGCGCCAGGAAATAGTTGATGCAGTGAAAAGTAAAATGTTTCATGTTTGGGCTGTCAATTCTGTTGATGAGGCACTTGAACTGCTTAGTGGATTATCAGCGGGTAATACTGATGAAACTGGTTCTTTTCACTGGAAAGTGGATCAGCGTTTGATCTCAATGCTAAATATTATCAAAAGACAAAAAGCTCTCTCTTTTGAACATGAGTATCCCGCTTATAGCTCTTCTCCAAACAGTTCACGAGATCCTCGTCCACGTTTTCCTGGAGATCAAGACTGTACATGATAGAGTAAATTAATATTACCGATTTTTCTAAATCAAAACCGGATAGCTGACATGAAACGAACAATGCAACAAATAAAAAGAGACATTGAAGAACAGCTTGCATGGGATATTCGCATCAATGAATCAAGTATTAGTATTGATATAAAAGACCATACAGTTTTTTTAGACGGCACTGTCGGATCATTTCTTGAACGTCAGGCAGCAGAATATGACGTCTGGACAATACCTGGTGTTTCTAAAGTGGATAATAACCTGACAATTAAAAAACATCATCAGAAAACACCCCTGGATGATGAAGAAATCAAATGGAATATTGTAAGCACCTTTTCACTTAATTCTCAGATTGACGAATCCGGTATCGATGTTTCGGTAAATAATAGAGTAGTAACGCTTAGCGGATCAGTGAATCAATTCTGGAAAAAACTATATATTGAAGAAGTTATTTTTCAGGTTCCCGGAGTTATTGATGTGATTAACACTCTTTCTGTAGTTCCAGAATGTAAACCTTATGATAAAAGAATCGCTTCTGATATTATTGATAGTCTTGAAAGGATTGGAGATATCAATATAGAAAAAGTAAATGTTGAGGTTAACAACGGGCAGGTCACTCTTAGAGGGAGTGTCCCAGACTGGCATGTGTATTCTGAAGCGCATAATGCAGCCAGACATGCAAGAGGTGTTGTTGACCTTATTAATAAACTGATTATTTCTCATTAAACCTTGATAAACAACAATGATGATAACATAGTAACATTCTCATACCATAAACAATAATTCATGAGTAGCTGTAATTTTAAATCGAATACGACAGGCTTGGTATCCGATATGTACGAAGAAGAAACAACAGAATATGAAATCGGTTTTTTGTGTTTTGGAAACCGATACCGTTAGCAATCTTACAAAAATTGCTTTTACCGATAACACAGCAAGGTTTACAAATATAATTTATTTGACATGTTACACTTGAAACATTACGGGAAATATTACCATTCAGGTTTCTATCAAATTGGAGGCACTATGCCATCTTGCGTTTCTTTTATAATAATTTTACTCTATTTTACCGGATTTTCACAAACAATTGATATCAGACGTAATACCGACAATTTAAAACCTGAATTCATTTATAAAAATGATAATATTATTCCATACAGAAATTATGACAGTACTTTTTTTATTGCAGATACACTTAATGATACAATGCCAGAAGACAGCTTGCAAAATGGAGCTTTAGTAAGAAGAGAAGCTGTACGGTTTTATACTGCCGGGTTTGGTCCTGCTAATCTGCAAAATGTCGAGTCGGAAGGTCTGGCATACAATTTCTTTGGAGGCTATATGTGGGAACCTGCAAACTATGCCATGATCCGGGCTTCAGGTGATATCACAACCGATTTTTCTAATTCATTACTTTTAAGTGCAAGCCTTGGAACAAACCTTTATCCATTAGTAAGAGATATATCACCCTATATCGGAGGCGAAATGGGATTTGGTTACAGCAGGGGAGGAGGTGATAATACAGTAGGCCTTTCTTTTGGAGGATTTTTGGGTGCTCAGTTCTTTAGAACTTCGGACACTCAACTAATCTTTGAATTAAAACTATACATGCTCTTGAATGAAACAGGAAAAGGTGCATTCCCGTTAAGTTATCTTGCAAGAATTGGACTGTTATTCTAAAGTTTTACTTAACCGGGACAATTAATTTTAGTAAGCTTGATTGTAATTGTGAACAAACCTAAGCATTATGACACTCCGAAGTAATAC
>JAAYEB010000016.1 GCA_012728995.1 Fibrobacter sp.
AAACAAATTTGATCCCATCCCTTCTTCCTGGGAGAATTGTCCGGTCAGAAACATAAGTAACTCTTATTTCACCATTCTCTATTATTGTTCCCTGTTTTGTTTCTAAAAGCTTTGGTTGTATCCAGATGATTTTTTCACCATTAACCAGAGCTGATTGATTAATCGGTTCCAACGCAGTCTCAGAATCATAAGCCAGCAATTGCACTTTTTCTTCTTCTAAATAGAATTCGATAACAAACTCCTTATTTCTTTCTTTTAAAAGCACATCTCCATTCAGTGCTCTAATAGTAACAGGTACACGTTCACTTGAACATATGTTGTCACCAAAAACAACAGTTGGATCATAAGCAATCGTATCCGAGTAAAAAATCATGAAACGATCAGTTACTTTACCTACTTTAAGATAAGCCGTATCTGTATCTAAAGAGTCACCACCATACCAAAGAACAGCAACAAGCTCAAAAATATCATTCTCAGTGCCATTATTAACCATTATACTGTCTATATAAACCACACCTGTATCGTCACTTATTCCACTTGTTGCACCTTGAGGTCCCCCAATCACCGGCTTTAAACTTTTTATAACAATCTCTGCCGGCTCTATTGCCTTATTTCCATATTTATCAAACACCTGAAGTTTTGTTTTCAGTATCTCTCCGGGATTTATTAAACTTGGGTATTGAGAGTTTCTGGACTGTTCCAGAAATTTTACCTGTGCCGGTGGTCCGGGTAAGATTTTTATTTCATCTGATGTACCTCGAATTACAAAACCTGCGCTATCACCATGATGATAATAGATTCCACTTCCAGAAATTATTTCCCCTGAACCACTAGAAGGAATATCTGTAAAAATTACAGTTATTTCTTCTCCCGTTGTAATTGAAACCTCAGATAATACAATTTCTCTTATGTCGGTTTGCGGGTTATCGGAAGTCCTGAAAGTCTGACCCGAAACCAGATTCAAAGCAACATCCTGTACAAAACCCTCACTTATTTTGCTGCCATCTGCTTTATACGGAAAGACATGGAGTTTTACAGGCTGACCTACCTGAACTGATGTAATCTCATTTTCAGGAGAAATAGCTGCATCTGGCGGATATAGTTTTATGGTAAATTTATATTTTAATTCTCTGAAAGGTAAAAAACCGACGTTTGAAGTTACAGTATTACCCTCCGAATCAGTTCCTTCAAGTACCAATTCCATGAAAGCATACATTCCATCCTGATTGATATTTTCTATTGTCAGTGAGTTCAGACCCATTTTAATTGTATTTGATGGAGCTGACAGCTTCTGTATTTTTGCAGGAAGATTATAATTAAGCACATCACCCTTATTCAATTGAAAAGCCCACTCATCATCTTTCGGAAGATCACTCATCCATTGTATATACTTGACCTTTAAATTTTCGAGACTTCCTTTTGCTGAATAAACATTAAAGCTCAAAACAGCTTTATCACCAGTAATAATAACAGGTTCAACCGGTTTTACCAGGATTTTCTCTTCGGGAATACCAGAAAACGGGATAGCTCCAATATCTGCTATTGAACCGTCACTGTCTCTTATCCCTCCTTCAGGCCATCCTTTGTCAACAACATAATCAACAACCATCTGATCGTCCCAGTCTGGTACAAGAAATTCTGGATCGTCTGGCTCAGTAGATTTAAAAGATACTTCAAACCAGTAGTTTTCGGCATCCTGCGGAAAACTCCAGTCATTGCCTCCAAGAATTTTGGCACCATGACTCATTGTGTTATTTGAACCCGATTCCAGTTCAACCATATCATTTGTAATAGCAACATAGTACTGGATAGAATCAATATCCAGTTTCTGTACCTGAGCAGCGTACAGGTTATGTTTATAACGATCTTTAAATATTTTTTCCAGAGAAAACAGGTTAAGATCGTTGAAGTCAGAATTATCCCGAAAATCATTCCAATATTCATGTGGTTCACTAAATATATTATTGAAAATCAAACTATATGCACCGGCTTGCCAATGACATGAAACGTTGATTGTGTTATCCCAGAATGTGTTGTTATAAATGGCTACAGGCGAAATTGGAACATCTTTAAACATAATTGCTCCACCAGTCTGGTTTGGCCCCTCTGTACCACCCCAGCTATCAATTTCATTCGTTATAGTATTTGATTGATGATAATTACTAAAAATCAGATTGTACCGAATAGTAGATCCCAGATCCCATGCTGATTCGAAAAACATTCCCCATGAATTATTGCGTATTCTATTGTGTTCAAATAAATGATTTCCTGTCTTACCAAAACCAGAAAGCGGAATAATGTTTTTAAGCTGTATATCAGCAGGGTTTGGATCTGCAAATATCCCACGTTCATTTCTGTCTTTTACATATATTCCGAAATACGCATTTCTGACTTCACAGTTTCTTATTACAGCATCACCTGCCAGCCAAAGCACAATTGCAGTGTTTCCATGGACAAGGTCATAGTATGCACTTTTGGTACTATCATACCAAACATTTTCATTTCTATAACAATAAGCTTCTTCTCCATCCACTATTATATTTTCAATAGTAACCCTTTTTGCTTTTAATATCCGTAGTGCACCATTTTGATCATAATAGATTCCTTTGCTTTCAAATTCCATTGAGGCTTCTGCATCTCTTGCCTCTTCAAGTGTCACTGGATGAACAGCTTTTGTATCCTTCCAGATAATTGTTGGTTTATTGAGCGGATTACCCCTGATGGTAAGTCCATCTTTTGTACTGTCGATTGTTACCTGTTCTTCGTATTCTCCATCATCCAAAATTTCTATAATATCATCAGGTCCTGCCTGATCTACTGCAGACTGAATTGTTGGATACTCATCTGGTACTCTAAAGGTTTGCTGTGAAAACAGTACATGCGATAATAAAAATACCAGCGAAACTATTTTCCAATTCTTTACCTGATTCATTGAAAACCCCTTTTTTCCAAACATATTCTGCTTTTCTAAAAAGATAATTATTAAAAAATATAATTTAAATTTTACCATTTTAGTTAGAGCGCTTTAATTTTTTACCAACATTTATCATAATATGAGTTTCCATTTTTACTTTTCCAATTAAAAAAGGGAAATTCCTTCAATATCCCCATTTAAACCAGTAAGTTTCGGTTCAGGTATAACAAAAAAAGGGTCTGATACAGTTTCAGACCCTTAATAAAAATTTGTTTTTGATTTAAAATTATCTTTTAATACCTATAGGATGACGAGACGGTTTCATTGACTCTCCACCTTTAACTTTAGCCTCAACTATCGCCAGATAAGTCCCGGATCCAACATAACGTCCCTTTAAATTCCGGCCATCCCACTCAAATTCCGCGTCCTCAGCTTTGGCATTTTGTAAGTTTTCATCAAAAACGATATTACCCAGCGCATCGTAAATCCTTACACGAGCAATTTCAAGTGTTACCTCTGTCACCTTGGCCTGAGGATCTATCTTTATTGTTACATATTCTACCCCGTTTGCTATAAACGGATTCGGACCAACATTTATAGCAAAATTTACAGGAACACTTTTTACTTCTACCGGTACCAGGCGATTAGTTGGAACATTCTGCAGATTTCCGTTTTCATCTCCGTATATATCCGGTGTTTTGATTCTCACAGAATCACCATTCTCTGCTATTTCAACCTCTTCCACACTGAAAGAGTTTACCAGATACTTAATAGTATTTCCTGATGTACCAATCTGTTTCAGATCAATTTCATATTCCAGATTGGAACTGTTAGTTCTGCGGTAAAACCGAAATGGTGATGAAGAACTTCCAGGATCTGCTATCTTTTCGCTGAATGTAACATTAAGCGTATCAGGCTGCGGCTGACCTTTAGCCAGTGCTCCTGGATGATAAACTGCTGATGTTATTACAGGTGCTGCCTTGTCAAGAACATCAGCAACCCTTTCTGCAGATGTCTGGGAGCTATATTCAAGATTTAATCTCATGTTTTCTGAGGTTTTTACCCCTACACCCTGAAACCTGCCACTCACATCAACTGCA
>JAAYEB010000164.1 GCA_012728995.1 Fibrobacter sp.
ATCTTTTCCCGGCAACCTTTTGTTCAGAAACATCAATTAACTTTTCAGGAATTCCAAAAATTAAAACTGCAAAAGAGAATGATAATTCAGTTTTTGACCTTCATGGACGTATCTGTGGAAACAGTAATTTAAAAATTCCGGGTATACATGTTGTTGACAAAAAAACAATCATGTACCTGAAACATTGATAATCAGAAACTCTTCACGATTTCTTTTGGGCCTTCAAATACAGATTTACTCCTTGTGTTAATTCTTTAGCCGTGTTTCTGTTCATCTACGGTGCAGAAATTTATATTCATTAAATCTTCGTAATTTTCTCATGATCATGATTATTCAGTAAAAAGGGAGTTTTTCAATGCGGATTTTATCCGGTATTAAACCATCTGGAACAATTCATATTGGTAACTATTTAGGAATGATTCGACCCATGGTGGAATCTCAGGAAAAAGGTGAACTTTTCTGCTTTGTTGCAAATATGCACAGCCTGACCACTGTTTTTGATGGAAAAAAGATGGCTCAATATACAAATGAAGCGATTCTTGATCTGCTGGCACTTGGTATCGACCCTGAAAAGTCGGTTTTCTGGGTACAGTCTGATGTGCCGGAAGTAGCAGAATTGACCTGGTACTTAAACAATATTACCCCAATAGGGCTTCTTGAACGATGTCATGCGTATAAAGATGCCATTGCTAAAAATATTCCCGCAAACAATGGATTGTTTTCTTATCCGGTTCTTATGGCAGCGGACATACTTGCTTACCAGTCTACAGTTGTCCCTGTTGGAAGAGACCAGAAACAGCATATTGAAGTAGCAAGAGATCTGGCAATCAAGTTTAACAATACATACGGTAATGTTTTTCATATTCCTGATGCACAGATACGGGATGAGATTGCAGTGATACCTGGAACAGACGGACAGAAAATGTCAAAATCTTACGGTAATACCATCGAAATTTTTGGACCAGAAAAAGCGATCCGGAAAAAAATAATGAGTATAGTAACAGATCCTACACCTGTAGAGGCTCCAAAAGATCCGGATAAAAGTATTATCTTTTCAATTTATAAACCTTTTGCATCCGAAGAAAAAATCTCCTTAATGGCAAAAAGGTTTAAAGAAGGTGGTTACGGTTACGGTGAAGCAAAAAAGGAACTGTTCAGTGTTTTATGGGAGTATTTTTCTCCATTCAGGAAAAAGCGTGAAGAGCTTGTTTCAAATCCTGATGCTGTTAAGGAAATAAGGGAAAAAGGTGCACAGAAGGCTCGTGAAGCAGTTATTCCTACACTTGAAAAAGTCCGGAAATTAGTGGGTGTCAATAACAGTTTTTGTTAACCCAAAAATATTGGTGGTATGTCAGTATAGACAGTCTGGCGCAAACACTGTATAACGTTATTGCTCAATCTGTTTTTATCGAATACCATTTTTCGGTTGATAACTGCTATAACGGTATACACCAGAAACAGTTATTGTACCCGATGCGGAATCTGCACGCAAGAATCGATTGATTCAGGATGTTGAGAAGCGGATTCCGAGTATATCGACACTGCCATAAACATCATCATTTCATTTCCAATTAAAACCATCTGTTTTTTATTTTTTTCCAATATAAGCCCAGAACATCAATTTTTTCCCTGGCACTTTAATTTTATAGGTTTTTTAGCAGTTTTATTACCACGCTATAAACCATTTCGACCCAGCTCGATTGGGAATTTCCCGCATCCATTTCACTGTTTTTGAGACCAATAAACGCAGTGCTCATATCAATAAGAAATCGAACACCGGCAGGTCGAAGGTATTGTCACACTGGTGTCAGTATGATAAAATAGTCCTTCGAAGTATCTTTCCAAGTCTCTATGAACAGGAGACATAAATTGATCGTCAAACCAATTGGTCCTGTGTGTGCGGATTATTCATCATGAAACTTGTTATACAGATACCCTGCTGGAATGAAGAGGAGATGGTTGCGCGTATGGTGCGGTCGATTCCCTCCCGTATCAATGGGGTTGATGAGACAGAGATAATAGTTGTCGATGATGGTTCTACTGACAATACCGTTGAGATGGCCAGAAAAGCCGGGGTGAGTAAAGTTATTTGCCTTCCGCGACACAAGGGACTGGCATCAGCTTTTATCAGGGGTATAGAGGAGGCCTTTGACAGGGGAGCAGATATCCTGGTCAATACCGATGCCGATATGCAGTATGATTCTGAGAGTATTGCGGATTTGATACGGCCGGTGATTGAAAACAGGGCCGATATGGTTATCGGAGACCGTCTTTGCGCAAGACCGCGCCCCTTTGGCCCACTGAAAATGATTTTTCAGCGGCTGGGTACCGCAGTAGTACGATTCTTCTCGGGAACGTATGTCACTGATGCCGCCTCCGGGTTCAGGGCATTCAGTCGCGCGGCAATAAAGGAACTGGTAATTCATGACAAGTTCTCCTATACAATGGAAAGCATCTTTTTAGCCGGTGCCAAACAGCTGCGTATTGTCAATGTACCGGTAAAGACCAATGCGGTAACTCGCAAAAGCAGGTTGTTTAAAACGCTGTGGCAGTACATCTGCCGGTCTGCCGAAACAATTATACGTATATATCTCATGTATCATCCTCTGCGTTTTTTCGTGTCGATTGGAATTTTATTTCTTACCGGGGCCTTTGCCCTTGGATTACGATTCCTTCTTTTTTATTTCCAGGGTGATGGAGGTGGCCATGTGCAATCACTGATACTGTTGGTAGTGTTCTCTATTATCGGTGTTCAAAGTATCATTGTCGGTCTGGTGGCAGATGTGGTATCCGCAAACAGACGACTTCTGGAGGAAATACGCATAAGGCAGATGGAGATTAAAAAGTGAATAAATCATTATGGGTGCAAATTGTTGCAGTACATGCTTTCTTAATCTTCTTTATCTCTACGCTAATGACATTGACTAAATGGTTTCCCTATGGATCGGTTGTAATCGGGTTACGTGAATGGCTTTACAAATTATTCTGAGCATCATTGTGGTCTTCTGGCTATTGACTATCTATACTGGCAGCGGAGCCCTTGTTTTACACATACTGAAACTGGACCAGGTCTGCAATAAGCCGACACGGGCTCTGACCGCGTTTGCTCTCGGCTTCGGAATGATCGGTAATGGTATCATGACACTGGGTTTTATTGACAAACTAAGTGTTTTTTACATTTTAATTCTGCTGTTTTTCTTCTCTGTGCCGGCGATCTTCGGGATTGCAAGAGTTAACTTGCGTATTCATTTTAATCAATTGCAGACGCAGTTTCGGGCATATTACCGTGAAGCTCCTTTTTTCTCAGTCCTCTCGTTATTGCTTCTGATCGGTTACTGGGCTCGAAGCCTTTTGCCGCCAACCGGCTTTGACAGTCTCATGTATCATTTGTCTACAATAAAACTGTACCTGAAACGAGGTGGCTTTTGGGATATTTATTTCAATGGACAATCAGATTTTCCAATGTTTACTCAGATGCACTATGCGATCGGGCTGGCTCTGGGCAATGATATCATTGCAAAGGGTATTTCCTTTCTTTTTTTTATGGCAGCTGCCATACTGGTATTTGATCTTACCCGCTCACTGACCCAAAACAGAAATGCACACCTGCTTTCACTGCTGATTTTTATGACGCTTCCGGTGATAATTCCCAATGGGGCAACCTGTTATGTGGATATCAGCCAGGCACTGTGGACTGTCCTGTCGATCAAGTTGATTTATGAAATGCGCAAATCCAATACACGAGTCTGTCAGTTGCTGGTTCCCGCATTTATCGCGGGGCTGTCGGTTCAATCGAAAGTCTTTGGAATATTTACTATCCCGCTGCTGATCGCTGTTCTGCTGATAACTCGTAAGAGAAATCTCGTTTGGCGGCGCAGTTTTACCGAGTATTTCATTCTTGTCAGTGTTCCTCTTCTGATGGCGCTTCCCTGGTATGCAAAAAGCATCGCATATAACGGCACTATTCTCCTTCGCGCAGGTGATTCACTGATGGCTGGAAAGCAGGGAAATGTCTTTGTTCATTTGCTGTCGTTTGCCGCTGATAGTATCAAACGTGCAATCACCGCACCCTGGCATTATTCCCTTTTTCAGTCACAGCACAGGATGAACACCTTCGGGCCGATTTTTCTTATGGTTCTACCGTTTATACTGTTTTTGAGATCCATACCAGCAAGATTAAAGCACTATCTTTTGATGGCTGCGTTGTATCTTTTCCAAATCATACTGATGGACACCGTTGTTTTACAGAATGGAAGCAGTATCAGATACACTATGTCGGTTCTGTTTTTCATTATTCCACCAACGGTATGGGTCCTTACCGAAATGAGATCACATCTGCCGTCAATTCATACGTTTATCCATTCGCTGGTTCTTGTAACCATTATTCTGAATGCAGGTGTGTTTTTCAAAAGATACAATCGCGAGTGGTATGCATTATTGACGATGAAGACAAGAAAAGATTACTTGCGTTCAGTACTTCCCGAATATCCGGTGATCGAAAAGATAAACAGCCTTGAGGACAACGGCATCATCATGCCAGTGTACAACTTCTCTGAATATTTGATTGACAAGGAGTATATCACTGCCTACAGAAGATATGCTTCGCGTAAAGAGTTTATACAGGACCTGAAAAGAAAGAATATCCGGTATTTCTTCGGAAACAATACGCTGCAGTTAGAAGAGAACAAGAACCCTTTTTCGGAAATAAACGAAAAGGAACTGGTGTATGAAAAAAACGGCTTTACCCTTTTCAGGCTTAACTACTAATTAAGGTCTTAGTTAGTGAGGGAAACGGTTGCGTGTATGAGTGGTACTGATGCACGTGGCACTTTGTCTTGTCCTGATATATGTTTACAGTAATTTGAAAGCGGTATAAATGGAAATCAGGAAGAATGAGGTTTATTTGCACTTCTTCGTGATAATGACCTTTTTGTGAAAGGTCGCACTGATTTTGACACATTGCACCAGGCAAACTACCCGGTGCAGTAAGAGCATCTTACAAGTCACCACTTTTAATCCGGGTATAATCTTTCTGACCTCTCAGTCTTAATCTTCAAGCATCATCTTTTCAAGTTTTAACGGCTCAATATACTCGCCGTCTTTATAGGCCCGCATATTTCCACCCGAAATTTCATCAATCAAAACAATACTGTTGTCCGGTTTAACCCGTCCGAATTCAAGTTTTATATCATAAAGCTCAAGCCCCTTTTTAGCCAGCTCCGATTTGATACTTCCGGATATGCGTCTGGTTAGTTCCTTAAGAGTAGCATATTCTTCTTTAGTGAGAATCCCCAGTATCTCAAGCCCATCTTCGGTAATAGGAGGATCATTTCTCGCGTCATCTTTGAGCGTAACCTCGACAAACGCATCAAGTGGATCTCCATTCTTTGCATACATTCCATAACGGCGAATGAAACTGCCAACAGCTCTGTACCTGCAAATTACTTCGATACCCTTCCCGAATACTTCTGCAGGTTTCACTGTCATACAGGCTTCATCAATATTCGCATCAATATAGTGAGTAGGAATACCCTGATCACGTAGTATTTCAAAGAACAGTTTTGTCAGCCTGAGCCCTGCTCTTCCTGCCCCCTCAATTGTGAGCCCCACAGTATTTGCACCCGGATCGAATTTTCCATCCTGTCCGGTAACATCATCCTTGAATTTTAACAGGTAATTCCCATCTTCAAGCGCGTATACATCCTTTGTTTTACCTTTATTGATAAGATTCATTCCTTAATGCCTTTCGGGTAGAATGTGAAAAGAGTTAATTTGAAAACTCAAAAAATAATTTTGTGTCGTATCGTATGCATAGTATCCAGGGTTCAGTGTTCAGCCATTGCGATGCTTGTGCGAGGTACTGCCGAAACTGAAGTGAATGAATTAAGGTGACTTCTGTTACGAAGCAGTTGTATATTTATATGGATTGGAGTGAAGCAATGAATCATAGAGACATACGCTGGATTCAGCGGTTCGATAGTTATAAAAAAACACTTGATAATCTTTCTGAAGCGGTAGCACTTTCAAAGAAGCGGGAACTATCCAGACTTGAAAAACAGGGGCTTATCCAGGCTTTTGAATTCACTTATGAACTGTCCCGGAAAACGCTTGAGGATTTTTACTTTTCTCAGGGTGAGATCGATATTCAGGGAAGCAGAGATGCGTTTCAGATTGCTTTTCAAAGAGGACTGATCAGCAATGGTGAGGCATTTATGAACTCCATAAAGAGTCGGCAAATGACAAGTCACACCTATAATGAAACAACTGCTGAAGATATCTACAGTGATATTGTAAACGACTACTTTAATGCATTTCTGGAACTGAAAGAACGTCTGGAAAAAGAAACACACAAGGTGAAATGATAAATGTCTGGATTATCCGATGCCACAATTAAAAAAATCCAGGTTATATTTTCCAACTATCCTTCAATAGATAAAGTCGTATTGTACGGGTCCCGGGCAAAAGGAACTCACAAACCTGGATCAGATATCGATCTTGTGCTTTATGGTACTCATCTGACATTAAAAACAGTATACGCAATAATGGAGGATATCGAACATCTTTATCTTCCTTATAAATTTGATATTACAATCTATTCCTCAATAGATAATCCAAAACTTCTTGAACATATAAACAGAGCGGGAAAGTTATTCTACCGGAAATAGCCTTTGAGAGGCTCTGGCTAAAGTTGTCCCGATTACTGGCATTATTCTCTCCCCTGCAGTTGAACAAGGTTTGAAATATAAAAAGAGGGATTTATCATAAATCTATTGACAAAAAATCAGAGCGGTAACAATTAAGCATGCAAACTGCAGTCTGGACTGCTTCCTGATATCAGTTTTTTCCTCGGACAGGTACCTGGTTTTGTTTCAGATATCTGTTGTGGTTCCAGACATATACCTGAAAAGTTTCCTGATATCATTCGGGCAGTCCAAAACAAGGATAAAACCATTTCTGACAACTGTCCGGTTAATGAAATGGTGTACCGAACTGTTTCTGGTATCTGTTCACTGTCCGAATTGTTGACAAAATTGTTTTTGGATATCTGTTATGACGATGAATCCTTATCAGAAACCCCGGGGGACTGGAATTCATCTGCCCGAAAGATATCAGGGATATTAAATGACAATAGTTTTATCAGAAAAATGATACCGGATATTGTTGTTGTCAAGGATCGGATCACCAAATCGTTAAAAGGTTTGTTTTTAGTCATGAACCGGATTATATAACTGATATCCCGAATCCATTTGGAAATGAATTTTGTATTATAACTGATAATCAGATTTGTTTTAAACAGGGATCTGATACCATTGCCGTTATATGATTTTGTTTCAGAACTGGAGTAAATCAGTCTGTATTGTATAATCACACAAAAAAACATGTATTCGTGACAATACAGCACCTTGCATCCGTTATTGTTCCCGCCGCTTTCAAGCAGGAATATTCCTGCATCCGGATCTATCAACCATATTTGAAAAGTTTTCCAAAAGACACACGTTGGGATGATACTGATGTAACCAGAGGACCTGCACTACCTGTTTTAGTTTGGAATGATATTTGCAACATCATACACATTTTTGTTGAAATTAATGCAAATAGATATAGAATTCCCAATTTTTTTCCACAAAGTTTTTCAAAGTGAAAAAATATAATCAAAACAGGAAATTTTTAATTTTTCAAAGGAGCATTCATGAGTTACACTGACAAAGAAGACTGGACCAGTGACAGGCAGAAAGAGATAGATCTGGAAATTGAAAACAATACCTTGAGAACTGAAATAGAGCTCAAAGGCGGTACTTTTGGAAAATCGGATTCAATTGATCCAATTCTGGAAAATGAATTTCTAAAAAATGTACGTGCGTTTGAAGAAGCAGGAAACGAATCGGAAATTCCTGTGCATTCCCTTTTCCCTTCCGATTACCGGTTTCCTTCTGTTGATTATCTGTCGGCAAAAGAGATAAAAGATAAATTGCAATATATTACCATGATTTTTGGTCAAAATAACATTCAACTTGATTATTCCGAAGACCTTCCGGACCGCATTCTTTATAAACATATTACAGAGCAGGTAATTCCCCATGAAACGATCTGTTATCAAACAATTCCGGGTTTTATCTGTCATTTGGATGGATGCGGAGGGGATTGTGAGAGTTGTTTTCAAAGAGAGTATTGTTCAACAGCCAAAGAGCTGGATGAAGAGGAGGAAGGTGGTAACGAAGTATATTAATATTTGAATATGAAGCGGCTCTGTAGTATGCGGAAAAGGTGTAACAATGGCACAACCGTGTTTCTTCTTCACCGAAAAAACATGGTCGAGCCTCATTTACCTGCCCGAAAGCAAACGTATAGTATTAAAAAAAGCTGCTTTAGCATTTTACTCAAAAAAGGCTTAGACAATGTTTACCAGTTATTTATCACGTACCATGGTTTCCGGTCTCTTCTTATTTATTCTGGTTTCTGTTGCAGCGGCTTTGGACTCATTCTCCCATTACCGGAATATACCTCTTAACAGCAGTATTACCTCCGTTCAACCGATGACAGGGATTGTACTGTGGACTGACAATCACAAAAACAAAACCGATGCAATCTCACTTGAATACTCCTATATGCTTTATAACAGTGTTGTTAAAGAGAAAGGGGTTTACGACTGGTCCTCATTAGATGCTCTCCTGGAAAAAGTTGCATCCAGAAAACATCAGGCTGTTTTGCGTTTCAGGTTTGTTTATCCAGGCTACAAAACATCCGTTCCCGATTACATAAAAAGTTTAGATGACTACAATGAAACCGAAGGAGAGAGTGAAGGTAAGGCGACCTGGTTTCCGGACTGGACGCATGAAGAACTTCAAAGCTTTACAATAGAGTTTTATGCTGAACTTGCAAAACGATACGATAAAGATCCACGCATTGCTTTTATCCAGACAGGATTTGGACTCTGGGCTGAATACCATATTTATGATGGCCCTTTTACACTGGGTAAAACGTTTCCTTCAAAGCAGTTTCAGGCAGAGTTTTTCAAGCATCTCGACACTGTATTTGTCTCCACGCCATGGAGTATTTCCATTGACGCCGCTGATGAGGAGTACTCCCCTTTCAAACAGCAGAGTGATCTCAAATCAATCCGGTTCGGGCTTTTTGACGACTCCTTCATGTGTGAGAGTCATAGTGGATACAACAGCAGTTGCTGGAATTTTTTTGACTCAAAGAGATATCTTCAGTCTCCTGCAGGAGGAGAATTCAGCTACTACACGGATTATGATCAGAAGCATGTACTTGACCCGCAAGGCATTCACGGGGTTAGCTGGGAAGATGCCTGCAAAGCATTTCATATAAGCTATATGATCGGAAATGATCAGGTGGATTATCAAACTATCGAAAGAATAAAAGAGGCGGGAATGGTTGCAGGGTACAAATTTCGTATAAACCGTTTTTTAATTTCAGATGATTCTGCATTGGTCGAAGTTCAAAACATCGGTGTTGCACCTATTTACTATGATGCATACGTGGCAGTTGGTGGAATCCGCGCCCATGAATCGTTAAAATTACTTGAACCAGATTCCTCGATGTTATGCAATTTTGCAATAAATCAAGGCAGCCTGGATCTTACCATCGAATGTGACCATTTAGTGCCAGGTCAGCAAATTGAATATGAAGCAGATCTGAAAGGTACCAGTATTATAAGGAATATTATATTTACACAAAAACTGCAGAAATTTCCCTTTTCAGGGAAATTGTCTCTTTTTCTTCCTGACGGCCGCGTGGTGTATTCCAGAAATGTCAGATCTTGTAAAAATGAGATTTTCTCAATTTTACACCAGATACGCAGAGAAACTCTGGCAGAAGGCATTATGTTCTACCGGTTCGAGAGCAGTGATTATTGTCATCATGGAAGGGTACTTTTAACCGAAAACAATCTGAGGGGTAGAGGGCATCACTGACAAAATGTGTCTACGAGGTTAATCCGCTCAAACAGATTGCTCGTAGACAATTTGTAGCATGTTTCTTTTTTTGTCAAAAAAAAGTCAAATTACCTTTCAGTCGGGCTTTTTCATTTTATATTTTGGTGGCACGACCCAGGTATCCTGCGGTGCAGCCTTTTCTTTGATCTCCGTTACCTCATCAATGGTTTCGGTTCGTTTTTTACCCATTGTCGTTATGGACTTTGAGTAGACTACACAACCTTTTATTTTTTCGGCTTCTTTCTGCATTTTTCCGGCAAAATCCTGCATGCCTGATTTGGTCATGAACTGCGATGCTAAAAATTTGTCCAGGAGTTTTTTATCGATTACCACATCCTCTGTAGCCCAGAGTTCTGTGGTGGTTGTCACGCCCATCATTTTTACAGTCTGATTATATCTGGTACAGTTCCACTGCCCGATCTTTTTTGTTTCACTTGTTGGCTCAATCGCAACTTCCATCTTGAACATGTTGCCCATCATTGAAGAAACCATCTCCGGTACCTGTTCATCGTCGCCCTCTGCATTGGCAGGTACTCCGAGTGTGGACGCCTGAAATGCGGAATAGGTCTTTTTTTCGTGGTTTAAAGTATAGATCGTGTCCTTATCTAAGCGCATGATTACCGATTCATTGCCATCATCACTGCGCAGCTTATCACCGGCAAACCATTGCATAGAAGTGCGTACTTCTGTTTCACCGTCTTTTTTATCTCTTTTGTAGGAATCGGTAGAAATTTTATGTGCCATATACATTTCACTGCCAAATGCGCCAGAAAACGACAAACTCAGAATAGCAGTTGAAATAAGTGTAAAGGTTCTTACCATAAAAGCCTCACTTTGGTTAATGGATAAAGTAGTTTTGCAAACTATTCTTTCATCATAATATAGATTTTACAGAAAATTCGAGTCAATTAACTAATAAAATAAGATCTCCTGGTTTCGGGTATTCCGGCGAAAGTGCAATAATGAATTTTGGCTTCGACGGTATGGAGATGAGTCATAAACTTCCTTTTAAAAACCATAAAATCCAATAGAGTGACCCCAAAAGTGAAGATGACAATGTTATCGAAAAACTTGTATACAAAAGCAATAGAAAAATTATTCTCGATTTCATGAAGCAATTTTTTTTCCAATTCCTTGCCTCAGATAAATTGTATTTCAATTGATCTGCCAATAAAGCAGGTAGTATCAATATTTACGGATCCAGAAACGTTTAAGATAGTCACCAAGGGTGTGTATAAAAACCCTGTTATGAGGAAACCATTCTACTGGAAAAAGATTCCTGTATTGCTGATTATTGTATCTTTCATCGATGAGCAGAATAACTCCCCTGTCCTGCTCTGAACGGATAACCCGACCGGCAGCCTGCATCACCTTGTTCATTCCGGGATAAAGGTAAGCATATTCATAACCACAACTTTTAGTTTGCTGAAAGTAATCTCTTATAATATCTCTTTCAAGGCAGATTTGTGGTAAACCAACTCCCACTATTATTGTGCCAATCAAACGATCACTCTTGAGATCTATTCCTTCAGAAAACACTCCACCCAGAACACAAAAACCCAACAATGTTTCTTCAGGTTCTGATTGGAAATTCTGTAGAAACCGATCTCGTTGCGGTTCTGACATCGTTGAAGTTTGCACAATTGTTTTAAGGTCAGGATTTTTTTCATTAAAAATGTCATATACATTGAGCATATACTTATAAGAGGAAAAATAAGCCAGGTAGTTTCCCGTTTTGGAATTCACTACATGACCTAAATAATCTGCCAGTATGGAATAACTTTTTTCCCGGTTCTGGTATTTGGTGGAAACATCGGTAGCCACAAGAAAACACCTGTTTTTAGTATCAAAGGGAGATGGCAGACTGACAAGAGCATCATCTGGACTGCCGCCCAGAATCTCACGGTAGTAGGGAAGAGGGGTTAGGGTTGCCGAAAAAAATATAGATGATTTCCCTCTTTTTAATGTTTCACTCATCATAAAAGAGGGATCCACACAGAAAAGTTTTACCATAATATCTTTTTCCAGTCTCTGCACTAAAAACAGATAGTGGGAATCAAAAAGCTCGGACGTTCTTATAAAAGCAAGAGCATCAAAATACAGTTTCAGGATATCGTCATTATCAAATACTCTGTTAATTTTTAAGAACTGTTCACATTCCTCAATGAACGCTTTAAGAACGAGGCAGAGTTTAGAGTCAATTTCTGTACTTGTAGACAGCGTTTTTTCTCCGACCATCTTACCCAGCGCATTAAGCCGGTTACTAACCCGTCCTGATTGCTTGTAAACACCTGCATGTGATGTTTTGAAAAAGCTTCTCATCTGTTTAAAAGCAGATCTTTGTATTTGTGCAGAAAACATTTCTCTGGATCTATCAATCAGATTATGAGCCTCATCAATAAGAAAAGTGAAATCACCGCTATTATCGCAGAAAAACCTTTTCAGATAAACCTGCGGATCGAATACGTAGTTATAATCACCGATAATACAATCACACCACAAGGAAAGATCAAGTGATAGTTCAAAAGGACATACCTGGTGCTTTAAGGCGAATTCTTCGACAACAGTTCTTTTCAATTCATCATTATTCTGAATTGCATCCCAGATAGCGTTATTTATCCTTGTATAGTGACCGTGAGCATACTGGCAGTCTTGCGGTGTACAGGAACACTTTTCCTTGAAGCAGATCTTCTCTTTTGCAGTCAGGGTAATGTACTTCAGATTTAAGTTTTGCTTTTTTAGCAGCGAGAGGGCTTCTTCGGCCACACTTCTGTTGGTTGTTCTGGCAGTCAGATAAAAAATCCTCGAAGTGTGTTCTTCACCCATCGCTTTAAGTGCAGGAAACAAGGTTGAAATCGTTTTACCAATACCAGTAGGCGCTTTTGCAAAAAGTTTGCTTTTATTTTTTATGGATTTATAAACTGAAACTGCCAGTTCTCGTTGACCTGCACGATAATCCTGAAAGGGGAAAACAAGACTTTTGAGAGAAACGTTTCTTTCTGAGATCCAGTTAAAACTGAATCTGGCCCATGGCTCATATTTTTTTATGAGATCGTCGAAAAAAGTTTCCAGTTCCGCAAAGGAACAGTGTCTTGTGAACTCTTTGATCTTTTCCGTTTCAACTTCACAATAGATCAGCCGCAGGTCCACTGAAGACAATTTCTCTTTTGCAGCAAAAATATAAGCATAACAGGTTACCTGAGCCCAATGGACTGGGTATTGGTTTTCCTCGATGGAATAAACCGGATCGGCAACCGATTTTATCTCCTCTATGCAGAATTGGCCATCGGTTTCCAAAACTCCGTCGATTCTTCCCTCAATAACCAGAGTAAAACCATCCAGATCAATGCTTTGTTTTACTGTAATCTCGGAATTGTAGTTTCCTTTGCGATTCTTTTGTATAGTTCGGTGGATTCTGGTGCCTTCAACGGCTCTTTTAGGGCCACAGAAACCCGAATCGATATCACCACTGCGAAGGATAAATTCTACAAGGTTTCGAACTGATATTCTGACAATCGGTTTAATACTGTCCACAAAGAGCAGGCCTGTAATTAGAGTTTA
>JAAYEB010000165.1 GCA_012728995.1 Fibrobacter sp.
CACCGGCAATTGATGCGAAATGATGTCCAAACACAACGGAACTTTTTGTAGGACAATAATCAAGGCCATCCTCATACTCAACAGCAGGGGTTTTGCGACCAACTTCCTCACCAATAGATTTTGCAATAAACCGTGAATAAAATCGGTACGCTATCAAAAGGAACCCGACAGTTAACAGTAAAAGCCATAAAGTATTCATAACTGATTCTCCCGAAAAAATTATTAACAAAGCTCGAGGCAATTCAAATTATTATCAGTTTTGGTAATAATATAAATTAATTAAATAATTCAAGTTATCATTCTAACCAAATTCTTACGGGGGTTATATAAATTTTGATTACAACATTGCGATTGTGTTCATGATTTCGTATTTTACCAATCAGGTGATGGGGTTCCACCTTTAACCGCCCTGCTGGCTGATGACTCCTGATTAAAAATAAGCTCTAAAAGGACACAGCCAGTGCACATAAGCCTTCCTTTTTTACTTATTCAAATTATTATTCTTTTTCTGTTTTCGGGATTCTGTTATGCCTTTTAACCTGACAGTTGTACTCGTTCTTCTGGGTGGATGGTTTTTTGGAAAACTGTTCATGAAAATCGGCTTGCCTTCAGTACTGGGTATGCTTGTATGTGGTATCTTTATCGGTACTTTTTTTAAAGGCCAGATTCCGCCAATACTTTTCCAGCTTGAGCCATTTCTTAAATCATTCGCTCTTATAGTGATACTTCTCAGAGCCGGTCTTGGCATAAACCGAAGCACACTCCAAAAAGCCGGAATTACTGCTGGCCTGATGGCTTTTATACCATGTATCATAGAAGGTCTGGCGCTAACAGTCCTTTTCCATCTGTACTTTGAATTTGACTGGATTATTTCGGGCTTGACCGCATTCATGTTATCGGCCGTTTCACCTGCTGTAATAGTACCATCAATGCTTCAACTCAAACACAAAGGCTACGGAAGAGAAAATGAGGTCCCTACAGTAGTACTTGCCGGCGCTTCAGTTGATGATGTCTTTGCGATTTCAATTTATACTGTTTTTTTGCAGATGGCTGTTTCTACAGCTCCAAAAATCGGAAAAGTAATCCTTGAGATTCCGTTTTCACTTTTCTCTGGAATCGTTTTCGGAACGATCATCGGATTTACGCTTGTCTGGTTTTTTAAAAAAAATTTTACAAACATCAGAGCAACCGAAAAAGTACTTTTTCTGCTTATGATATCAGTTGTTCTGGTTCAGGTGGGCAACTGGACACACAGTGCTTCTTTATTGGGAGTAATGACAATTGGTTTCATTTTACTTGAACGAGAAGAAAAAATCGCACACGAGCTTTCCCAAAAACTTTCGAAAGTATGGATATTTGCCGAAATTATACTGTTTGTTCTTATTGGTATTTCTGTTGACCCCGTAATTGCCTGGAATGCCGGGCTGTGCGGCATTGCTGTAATCAGTATTGGATTACTGTTCCGGGCTCTGGGTGTTTTTATAGCAACAATATGGTCGGATTTTTCCATGAAGGAACGATTTTTCTGCATGGTTGCCTATATTCCCAAAGCAACTGTTCAGGCCGCACTCGGCGGTGTGGCATTAGCAAATGGAATAGCTGAAGGCGAGATGATTCTGGCAATTGCAGTCCTTGCAATACTGTTTACAGCACCCCTTGGGCTTGTTGGCATTAAATATACGGGCAAGAGATTGCTTTCCGCCCCTTTTTCGGATGAATAGTATAAATGCTGAATAATAACAATTCCTTTGCACGAATCTTTTTCGCCGCGATGCCATCGTGTGGAATTTAGGCAGGAATAGTGCGTATTCCGGTCTATTTGGCACCCAAATCCGGTACAAACCGACACCTGATCCGGGGCGAAGCGACGCTCTTGGTTTAAGTATACATAAGTTGCCGGTTTAAAACGGAATATGCAAGTATAGCTTTATTCACCACGCAGCTATTGATGAAGATACACAAACAAAAAAGGCGGCACTTTTGAATAAATCAAAAATGCCGCCTTTGGTAGTCCGTAGGGGAATCGAACCCCTGTTGCAAGAATGAAAATCTTGAGTCCTGACCACTAGACGAACGGACCGTCAAATGACGCATTAATATACTTTCGTGTAACAAATCTGCGCAACCCCATTTTTATTCAGAGTTTTTTTACAACAAGACATTGATTACTATCAGATTACTGACAAGTATCAAAACCATTGCTGCTACGACAGCTTTTTTGGTGGATTTTCCTACTCCTACAGCTCCCCCTTTTGTAAGAAACCCATAATAACACCCAGAAAGTGTAATTACACCTCCAAACACAAAAGCTTTTAAAAGACAGATTATTACATCCTGAACCCTGAAAAGCCATTTCAATCCCTGATAAAAAATCGGGCTCCTGAGTCCCAATGCGATTTCAGCTAAAACCTGTGCGCTTATAATTGCAAAAAAAGATGCAAAAATTGTCAATACCGGCAACATTATTATTCCGGCAATCATGCGTGGTGCAAGAAGATAGCAATAAGGATCAAGTGATAAACATGTCATGGCATCAATCTGTTCTGTAACTTTCATTGTGCCCAATTCTGCAGCCAGTTTAGCCCCGATTCTTCCTGTAACTACCAAAGCAGTAAGTACCGGACCCAATTCAGTGAAAACGGCCTTCCCTACAGCCGAACCCAAATATGTTAACGGAACTGCATCTGCAAAAAGATACTGAACCTGCCATACACTTATTGCCCCGACAAACATTGAAGAGAGTAGTATTATTGGTATTGATGATACCCCCAGACGCATCATCTGCTCAACAATCAGGTGAAATCGCTTTAGCGCAGATGGAACTGCTCTGACTATTCGAAAGAAAAAAAGTGTAATATTC
Organism: Fibrobacter sp.; assembly: GCA_012728995.1. Classification (GTDB taxonomy): domain Bacteria; phylum Fibrobacterota; class Chitinivibrionia; order Chitinivibrionales; family Chitinispirillaceae; genus JAAYEB01. Next base: position 2,861 of record JAAYEB010000165.1, read on the forward strand.
CCAAACTGTTCAATCGATTCTCTTGTAGCAGTTCCAAATTGTACTGCAACATCATCAACAAATTTTTTCATTCTTTTTCCTGCGCTGTTTCGTTAAAGATTTATATCGGAGCCAGACAACAAGTGTACTCAAATATGGAAATGTAACTAAAGCTACAATCAATGGTAAAAGGAACTTCCATAAAGAGCTTCTCAGCGAAACCGAACCACGGAATTCAAGATAATTCTGCATAAATACAGGTGTAAATTCAAGCCTGAAATTTTTTCCGGAATTCGATCCATACTTTATAGCCTCAATGTATCCATAAATTTTTCCCAAAAGTGCAGGATCTTCAACTCCGGCATTTGCCTTTACATGCAATCTTTTGAAAGAAACAACTTTCAGTATTTTTTTAATTATTCTGAAAATCCATTTGAAAATTTTACACGCCAGTTTTTTCTCTTTCAGGAAAAAAAGTAACTTATTGTTTTTTAAGCGCGTAAGCAAATCAGGCAATTTTTCCTCACTTTTTCCTGCCGCTTCCTGCGAAATACTATTTTCTTTTTCCTCACCTTTTTTCTCTTTTATTTCATGTATCTCCTCTATTCCTTCTGTTTCTAATCCACTTTCATTAATTTGCGATTCAACAGGCTCCTTTTGCGATCCGGTTTCTGTTCCCCTGACTTTGCCAGTTCTTTCTGATACTGTTTCTCTGTGCGGTTTTTGGGGAGTCGCTTTAAACTCTTCCTCTTTTACTGATTCTTGTCGTTTGGTAATTTTAAATCCCGCAAACTTAATAATCAACTTTTTTAACCTGATATCATACCTTAGCAAAAAAAATGAAGAATTCAGGAACCAGAATAAAAGATTTCCCTGCTTATCTGTTTTAAACCAGGAAAAATCAGCTCCAAAATAAAAAGGTATAAACAAAAAAAACGCAGTTGAAATTATCAGTACCGTAACAATAATACCAAGCACAATCAGGAGATTGTAAATCATGCTAACCTGCTGGTATCTGTTCTATCTTTGAAGTTCTGGGTAGTAAAAATCCGTTCTCAGTAACGACCTGATCCATTGCAATATCATGATAGTCAAAAGGAAATGGTTCTTTACTTACCTGGCAGCCGAATGCCAGACCCCATACAGGGATTCTTCCCTTGAATTCCCGCAAGAAATTATCGTAAAAAGATTTTCCACGCCCCATACGCCCCCCCTGCATGTCAAAAGCGACTCCAGGACAAAGGATCAGTTGAATATCACTTTTAAAAAAGTGGTCTTTTAAATTTTCCTGCGGTTCAGCTATTCCAAATGATCCGGCTACAAGGTCGTTGTCAATATCACGGATTTCGGCAATACCAAGATTTCTGGATTCTTTTATACAGTATGGGACAACAACTCTTTTCCCAATATTGATCATGTCACGGATTGACTCCCGTGTAGCTACTTCACTGCCTGTACTGACATAAATCATAACTGAAGCAGCACTCTTAAAGATTTCTGTTGATTTCAGGTATTCATAAATAGCAACAGACTTCTCTATACGCTCATCTAAAGGCAATTGCCTGCGAATGGAGATAAAATTTTCACGGATTTTCTCTTTTTCAATGTTTACACCAGATTTGACAGGTATTTCCTCCACTCGTACCGCATCATCAAACTCTCTTCTGATTTTATCACTATATTTTCTAAGCACGGCCATGATTCTTGCTATTTCGCGAATAAAATGGGGTATCTCCTTTGATCCGAAAAAAACCAGTACGATAGTTAAAATAAGCAGTATTTCAAAAAAACCCAGCCCGGTACTCATGAAGTCTTTTTCTCCTTTGAAGCAAAATAAGCTACAACGACACTGACTCCATAGAGGAAAATTAGTGGTAAAGCCAACATAAGCTGGGAAAGGATATCCGGCGGAGTAAGAACAGCAGCTAAAACAAATATACCCAATAATGCATAACGGAAATTTTTCATAAGAAAACCCGCAGTGATTAATCCCAGACGAGCCAGAACATAAGAGATTACAGGCAGCTCAAATACAACCCCAAAGGAGAGACTTATTTTTAACAAAAAACCAAAATAATCTCCTGCTTTAAAAAACGGATCCAGCCTGTCTGCAGCAAACGATGTCAGAAATTTCATCAGAAACGGAAATGTAAAATAACTGAAAGTAACTCCTGCCATAAAAAAAAGTGTTGAAACGATTACCACAGGAAAAACTACTTTTTTTTCTTTCCCATAAAGTCCGGGAGAAACAAACTTCCATAACTGATAAAAAATCAATGGAACAGATAACAGGATTCCACTTGCAAGTGCAATTTTAATACTAAGAATTATACTCTCTGCCGGACTGGTATAAATAAGCTTCGGCTTTGGATCTGCAAACCGAAGAGGATAAATCATTATTATATCAAAAATTCTTTTCCAGAAAATCCCGCACGGAACTGCACATAAGACAACAGCAACAACACTTTTAATTACCCGCCATCTCAGTTCTTCAAGATGCTCCAGAAACGGCATTTCACCTGACAGAGATTTCACCAACTGGTTTTACTCCTTTTTGCTCTCTTTTTCTGTACTATTACCGGATTCTTTTTCAATTTCACTTGACGCTTTTCTGAATTCACGTATCCCGTTACCAAGCCCTTTTGCAAGTTCAGGTATTTTCTTTGCTCCAAACAAAAGAACTACAATTAAAAAAATCAGCAGTAATTCCTGTCCCCCTACAAAACCCATAAGATCCTCCTTATGAAAAACAGTAGCCATATCACTAAAACAAAAATATATTAGTTACTGATTTAATTGTCAGAATCTGTAAAACTGAAGTGATTATCTTGATAAATTTTTTCAGCCACCAGATTACATCAACTATCCATTTTCTATAAATATTATTTTTAAGGCTTTATTCTTTATCCTATTTCCGACTTCTGCATATAACATCTGTTTAAACTACTATGGCGGAGGAATTCATTTATGTATCAGGAAAATTCAATTTATGGTATTCATGCCGTTGAAGAGCTTATCGAAAAGAGATTACTCTCGGTCGATCACATATATTTTAACAAAGACAGTAAAAATCCCCAGGTTTTTAATCTTATAAAAATCTGCCGAAAAGAACGCCTTTCATATAATCTGGTTCCGGAATCAAAGCTGAATCAGTTGGCGAAAACAACCAAACATCAGGGCGTAGTAGCAGCCTGCAGTATAAAACCTTACTGTTCAGTTGAAGAACTCTATGAGATTGCATCAAATAAAAAAAATGCTCTTTTTCTGATACCCGCTTCTGTTGAAGATCCTCAAAACCTTGGAGCAATCATAAGATCTAGTGTAGCTTTCGGTGTAGACAGCCTTATACTTGAAAGAAAGCACACTGCACCACTGAACGCTGTTGTTGCAAAAAGCTCAGCCGGAATGGTTGAGCACATGCGTATTGCACGACCAAAAAATCTTGAAAAAATTGTAAGTGATTTCATATCCAGAGGGTTCTCTGTTATAGGTGCTGATGTAGAAAAAGGGGAAATACCACAAAACATAAATTTTTGTGGTCCTGTAATTTTAGTTCTTGGCGGAGAGCATCGCAGCATACCGCCGTATCTTTCACGACTCTGCACAGATTTTGTTTCAATACCAATAGCCCCTGCTGTTCAATCACTTAATGTTTCAGTTGCTTCAGCCGTTCTTCTCTACGAATCTGCAAAGCAGAGATCTTTTAAATATTGACATTGCTGCGGAATTTTTGCACAGTTGATATCAACTCCTGTATTTCAAAAGGCTTGATAAGAAACCCGTCGCCGCCAGCCTCACGTGCTTTTTCCTGATCCTGAGCCTGCGTAGCTGCACTAAGAAATACTACTGATGGTTTCCACCCATCAAATCCGTTTTTTAGTATTCTGCAAACCTGCCATCCATCCATGTCCGGTAATCTGATATCCAGAAGTACCAAAGACGGGTGTTTTTTTCTGACCATCTCAATACCATCCTCACCCGATGATGCACAATCGATCTTATACCCTCTGAGCATAAGATTTACCCTTACCAGCTCTATAAGCGCTTCCTCATCATCAATCAAAACCACGTCTGATATCATAATTTTTCCTGTTTTCCGGTTATCAAATAATTCACAATGTCCTGACAAGTAAATCCAGGAAAATAAAATTGGATACATTTTCCAGGATTGAAAACTTTTATAGCCATATAGTAAATAATCCTAAAAGAAATTAACCTGAATGGAAAATTTATCTGAGCCTTCGAAAACAACACCTGACACCAAATGATTTTTGGATTTGCCAGACTAGTAATATAATCGATAAGTTATCACCTCTTTATCTTTATCCGTCATCAGTATCTTCACCAGTGTTTTTGTCATAATCGTAATCGTTTCCCCCATAAATCGCAGATTACCGGGCTGAACTTAAAAAAAGCCAAATATTAAACTCGAAACAAAAATTGGAAGTAAAGTATATTTTAGAAAAACAATACTTGCCCGGAACACGGTTGGTCAAGCATAATCGGGATACAAAATTGTTGTAACAAAGGTGCAGTGAACCCTTCCTGTATATTGATTTGTAATTGGTAATTATTAACAGTCTACGAAAAAGACCCGCGTAAGGAAATCATAACTATCTTGTTATACAATTATCAATACGAACAGCTCATTCAGATAATCATTTCAGAAGCAATTGCCGAACCAAACGCATCATAAGCAGCGATTACAGTTTTTGAAATTTCCCTCTGGATAAACAACGCGATTAACCATAAGCTATTTTTCTACTCTTTTTGCTTTTGTTGTTTTAGTATTAAGAGGAAATAATATGATAATTGAATACAGTTCCATGTGTTTAAATGAAACCAATTACAGAGAAAAAATTCGGGAAGCAAAGTCGTTTGTTGAAAAACAAGGCTTTTTATTCGGTATACAATTGCACAATTCCATCACCAAGGGTCTTTTTGACAAACTTATCCAATATAAAAATGAAATACCTTTTTCTATCCATTCTCCGGTGTTCTCGCCATTTTTTCTTAATCTTGCAGGATTGCCATGGGAAACCATAGATACTATTTGCCGTAATTGCGAAAACTACCTTCTTGAGATTAATTCTAACATACTTTTTTTTCACGGTTTTTTTATGACAAACAAACCAATTATCCACAATATGAAGAAATACCGGAAAATGATACAAGAAGCTATTGGCAGCAAATACTGCCTTAAAGATTCTTTTATCATGGACCCGGATTTTTTTAATACTGATATATATCTGCAATATAAGGCAAAATTCACCGAAAATTTGGGGAAACTCCGGAATAGTTTTGCTCATTTAACTGTTTCTCTTGAAAATGACTTCGTTGGAATCGGAAGCGGACTGCAAAGGCCACAGGAGATACACGAATTGATCGACAATTTATGGTTCGATCTGGGACACCTCTGGAGTTCATCAATTCTGCATAAATTCGACTTTCATCAGGAAGCATTCCGGTTACTCGAAGGCAAGAATATTCCCGGAGTCCATCTGAACCATAACCTTATCAGGAAATCATCTCCAGAAGAGTTGATAAGGGATTCCCATGCCCATTTTTATATGGAAAGTGAAATGAATCTGGCTCCTATAGTAAGAAAAATTCTTGAAAAAAAGATAGAACATATTACTCTGGAAATTGTTGATGGAAATATTCGGGATCTTGAGATTCTTTTTAACTGGTTAGAATAATTAATACCCCAATTCGAGACTTATACGCTTGAAAATTTGATGAAAAACTGTACCAGATTCTATACCTTAATCTCTGATTTTATTCTGGATTCTTATCTAACAGAAAGTCTGGAAATTTGATCAGTTACCAATTTTTTACTATTTTCCGATTAGTATATGAATATATTAGATTTTCACACACACATATTTCCAGACGATCTTGCTCCACGGGCAATTGTAACTTTGTGTTCCCATTCACCTGAATCAAAGAATTACACAGATGGTACAAAAGCAGGTTTACTTCAATCTATGCAACAAAACAATATTTCTCAATCTGTTGTATTGTCGGTTGCCACGAAACCATCACAGGTTTCAACAATAAACAGGTCCTGTTTAAACATCAAAAGTGAACATTTGATACCCTTTGGCGCAATTCATCCTGACACTGAAAATGTCCATGAAGAACTGGCATTTTTAAAATCCAATGGTATTTATGGAATTAAACTGCACCCGGAATACCAGAATTTTTACATAGACGCTCCTGAATACTTCCCGATTTATGAAACTATTTCAGATTTAGGACTCATATTGCTTTTTCATGCCGGAAAAGACCCGGGTCCTTTTTCCTGCGACCATGTTTTACCTCCGGCGCTGAAAAAAGTTCACTGCAATTTCCCCAATCTTCGCATGGTAGCTGCACACATGGGTGGATGGAAATTATGGGATCAGGTTGAAGAACATTTGTGCGGTTTGCCTGTTTTTTTCGATACATCCGCTGTTTCTGAATATATTCCAAAAGAGCAATTCTTAAGAATTGTAAAAAAGCACGGTGCTGAACATATCCTGTTTGGAACTGATTCACCCTGGTTTGATCAGGGCGATATTGTCAAGTGGATAGATTCAATTAATCTGAGTGGGACTGTTAAAGAAATGATTTTTGAAAAAAATGGTAGAAATTTACTTAATCTTGTCCAGGATTGAATACAGGATGGCGCTTTTTTTCCAGTTTTCCGTAATGCAGCAAAATTTCATCGGTATGATGGAGGCGTCGGGCAATCTCTCGTGCAATATTCAAAATCAGAAGAGAAAATACCGCTTTGTCTTTCTCAAAAAGTTCCATAAGAATCTGTCTGCTTAAAACCAGCAGCATTGCATCTTCAATTACAACTGCAGATGCGCTGTGATTCTGAATCCCTATTACAGAAGCTTCTCCGATACAGCTCCCAGGTCCAAACTCCATTAATTCCAAAGGATCTTCTTTTAAATTTAAAACAACATTTGCCTTTCCTTTCAGTATTACAAAAATCTCTTTTGCGACACTGTTTTCTTCCATTATAAGTTCACCAACTTTAGCCTCCATTATTACACAGCTTTCACAAATTCTGACAATCTCTTCATCACTAAAACCAGAAAATATTGTAACATTCTTTAAAATTGGTAAAATAGCTTGTATTGTTGCTCCTTTATCTTTTATCATAATCACCTCTGATCATATTTAGACATGCTGCACCTACTAAGAATAAACTATCGACTCACTTCAAACAAGTATAAAATTCATTCTGTTAAAGAATCGAATAATAACAGATTCCCTTGAAAAATTAAACACTCCCAGTTACAAACAAATAATGACCGGGGTGCACTTCTGTTCACTGATTTATTTTACCCTGAATATCATATTATACATATGTGCATAAAATATCATGCCAATACATATCTGTTCTTCTACCCATGAAAACAGATTTTTCAGACGCTTTTGTTTATCTTCAGTTTGTGCAAAAGGTATTTTTAACATAATAATTTTAATAATACAGCTATTTTCAGCTATCTGGAGAGTTTTTTTCTGAATTATCTGCAGCCTGAATCGAACGATTCTTTTGCACGGGTCTTTTTTACACTGTCATAATAACTTTTTTACCTGCCAGTTTGTATCATCTGGCAGGTAGGCTGCTTAGCAGCCTTAGAATCTGTTCAGTACAAGTATCGCTCTCGATTTTTATGGAAATTAATTATCTTCATTCAGGTACCAATTTTTTTGAAACTTTCCTGAACGGCAATAACTAATACAAAATTAAAACTTGTTTTCCAAAAAAGAAGCAGAAACCCGGTTAATTTAGAAACACTTTTAAATCTGGAAAGTTTTTATGAAACAATCACCATATTTTTACAGATGGATAGTATGGAATGCCTCAAAACTGTTTATAGCGTCCTGTTTAAAACCAACATACAGATTCAGGCTTACCGCAAAACCACCAGTATATCCTAAACCACCCTTTGTAGCAGTAGCCAACCATGGAACTTTTTTTGATCCCTGGCTTATTGGATGGTATAGCCCTTATCCATTTTCATATATGATTAATGATGACGGTTTCAGGGGACGAAGTATCTCTTCATGGTATTTAAAAAGCATTGGCGGAATACCCAAAAAAAAGGGTACTTCAGATTATAAAGCAATGAAAACCACTTTCCAATACCTTAAAAAAGGCAATCCGGTAGGAATTTTTCCTGAAGGTCAAACTAGCTGGGACGGAGAAACGCAACCTTTATTTCCCGGCCTGGAAAAAATAGTTAAAAAAGTAAATTGCAACCTTGTCTTGATCAAACTTCAGGGAAATTTTCTGACAAAACCGTGGTGGGCAAAAAAGACACGTAAAGGACGAATCCTTATCTCCTTTCGACATATAAACAGTTCTCAAATTTTGAATTACTCATCAGATGAAATTTTCGATATTTATAAAGAATATATTACACATAGTGATATAAAAGATCCTCAAAATCTAAACTACCCTTTTAAAGGCGAACAACTCGCCGAGGGTCTTGAACGGTTTGTATGGATGTGCATGAATTGTGGATGTGAAGATACTCTGATTACAGAAAACAATTCAATAATCTGCACCTCTTGCGGTAAATCCTGGATCATAGATGCACACTGCAGACTGTTTCCACGTTCTGAAAACACAAAAAGCTTTCATGACCTTAAAGACTGGTCTGATATGCATAAAATTAAGGTAAAAGAGAAAATTAAAGCAAATCCGGAGGTTCTGACTCAAAGCAAGAATGTAATCTTACAAACTGAAAATGAACAGGGCCTTTTTTCGAATAAAGCTGTAGGTACACTCACCCTTTCCCCAAATCATCTAACTTTCTGCAGTTCGTCACAAACTTACAGCTGGATGACTGAAAATTTGACAAATTGTGTAATTCAAAAAAAAGATATTTTTGAATTCAGTTATGAAAATAAACTTTTCAGATTTCTGTTCGACAAAAAAAGCGTAATGAAATGGATTTTTTACACCCGTTATCTAAAGGGATTCGAAGAGATCGAAAAGAGGGGATACTTTTAACTCTACTGGATTAATATATTCGGGAAGCTGAAGAAAATTTACGACACGTCACATATATAAAGAAACTGGTAATGGGATCGTCACCATTCATGGTGGGTTTTATTGTCCTGTATTGCTGTTATGAACCAGCATTTACATATCTAGGCCGCTGCCTGCCACTGCCCAGATGTTTTTTGATAAAATTATCAATAACTTTTCTACAGATTAATTTCAGCGATTCAAAAACTCCAACCCCTTTGCTTGCAACTGCTTCATTCCATTCAAGGTTAAATAAATTAACATGCTCCTGCATCTCTTCAATTGAAAGCGCATTTCTTAGATCCCTTTTGTTATACTGGATGATCATAGGAATATTTTCTCTTTTATACTTATATTCCAGCAGATTTTCCTCCAGATTTTTCAGGCTTTCTATATTTTCACTAATTTTATCCGGTGCGCTGTCTGCTACAAAAACGATACCATCTACCCCACGAAGCACCAATTTCCGGGTAGCATTATAGTATACCTGGCCCGGTACAGTATATAATTGCACTTTGATATTAAACCCTTTTATTTTTCCAAGGTCCAAAGGCAAAAAATCAAAAAAAATAGTTCTTTCATTTTCAGTGGTAAGCGAAGTCATTTTGCTTCTGAACTCAGGAAGTACTTTCTTATAGATCACTTGCAAATTAGTTGTCTTTCCACTCATTCCGGGACCATAATAAACTATTTTTACACAGATTTCCTTACTTGCATAGCTGATTGACGCCATAAATACCTTTTTTTCTGATTTAAAATCCAGATTTAATTAGTTTATTGATTACAACATAATAACCAGATAAATTAAAACAGTACAAATCTGCAAAAATTAACTCCAGATTATCAAAACCTGCAGTTAATTTTTGGTTTCCAATTTTTTAAATTTAGATCTTTAAAATTAATTATACAGTCAGCACGCTGCCGGATTCAACACAAGAAAGTTTCTTCTGCAATATACTGTTTCTGCAAGTGAAATACATAATTTTGAGATGAAATATCAGAAATAAAATACAGCCAACAGTAACAATCTATCAACAAAAAGAGAGAGGATCTAACGAAAACACCATTGCATGAACATATAGATCTAAAATACAAGGCATTGAAATCAAATAAATTAAGCTACTGTTGACTTACCTTTTAATATTGATCGTATAAACAAACACATTTTTTACAAATTAACAATCCATCCATGCCTGTCTTCGGTTTCTCCATACTGTATACTCTGGATTTCTTTAAAAAACCGTTTAACTGTTGCACCTGCTTCATGTTCATTCCCGAATGTGAAAGTTCTGTCACGATATTTAATAGAGTAAACCGGGGTAATAACAGCAGCAGTACCACAAGCACCTACTTCCACAAAGTTTTCGAGTTCATCAACAGAAATAAGTCTGTTTTCAACTTTCAGGCCAAAATCCCGTGCTATATCCTGAATACTTTTATTTGTTATCGAAGGAAGAATCGACGAAGACTGAGGTGTTACATATACATTATCTTTTGTAATGCCAAAAAAATTGGATGTTCCGAATTCATCTATATAATGATGCTGAGCAGAATCAAGATAGAGACAAATAGGATATCCCTCATTTTTTCCTTCAATATCACCCAGCATACCTGCAGCATAGTTCCCGGCTGCCTTTACGTTTCCTACCCCTTGTGGTGCAGCTCTGTCATATTTTTCCTGAACCATGGCTTTTACAGGGTAAAAACCGTTTTTATAATATGGTCCTACCGGCATACATAAGACTATAAAAGCATACTCCTCTGAAGGAGATATACCGACATGAGGGCTTGTTCCAATAAGAAAAGGCCGAATATACAAACTTGCACCTGTTCCATATGGTGGAACCCATTCTCTGTTATTTGATACAACTGTTTTTACCGCCTCCAAAAACAGCTCTTCATTTGGCGCCTGCATAACCAGACGTTGTGCAGTATTAATCATCCGACGGGCATTATCCAATGGTCGAAAAATACCGATTGTTCCGTCTTTGCGGCTGAAAGCCTTAAGCCCTTCAAAAGCAGCCTGTCCATAATGAAAAGCTGTAGCAGCAATATGAAACGGCATTACCGGGTCTTTATAGATATTTAGTTTTCCCCAAATTCCGTTACTATAATCTGCTCTTACAAACGAATCTGTTTGCATATACTTGAAACCAAGATTCTTCCAGTCAACATTTTGTGCCATGGCACGCATTCCTGTTAAATGTTAAAAATTATGAATGTATGATATCTTTTTTTTCTGTTAATTGTTCTTTCTGCTGAATATAATCATTCATCAGTTTATATTTCAAGCTATCAATCAAGGCAAGCCATGAAGCTTCAATAATATTGGTTGAGACGCCGACAGTCCCCCATCTGCTTACACCATCTGAAGACTCAATCAGGACTCTGACTTTTGCCTCAGTGCCATCTCTGCCATCAAGTACACGAACCTTGAAATCTTCCAGCCTAACACTTTTAAGTGACGGGTAAAATTTTACAAGTGCTTTTCTCAGCGCATTATCAAGGGCATTAACAGGCCCGTCTCCCTCCGCAGCAGTATGTACAAACTGATTACCCTCCTGTATTTTGATAGTTGCTTCTGAAAACACTTCCCCATTTTCCCGTTTTTCTTCTATAACACGAAAGCCTTTGATCTTAAAAGGCTCTTTAAATTGTCCCAGAATCTTGCGGGCAATTAACTCAAAAGAACCTTCTGCCGCTTCAAACTGATATCCACAGCTTTCAAGCTCCTTTATTTTCATCAATAAAGCCTGAACTCCCGGATCTTTTTTATTAAACCCGGTACCAATTGAAGAAAGCTTTTCCAGTATCGTACTTGATCCGGCCTGATCCGAAACAACAAACTGCCTCTGGTTTCCTACTGATTCCGGAGAAACATGTTCAAATGATTCTCTCGTTTTTCTAACGCCATCAGCATGGGCTCCCGCTTTATGAGAAAAAGCTGCCTCGCCTACGTAAGGTAAACGGATATTAGGTATTACATTTGCAATCTCGGCAACAAAAACAGACGTACTCGTAATCATTTTCAATTGCTGCTGTGAAAGAAGCTGTATCCCTTTTTTTATCTGCAAATTAGGAATTATTGTACAGAGATTCGCATTTCCGCATCGTTCGCCCAACCCGTTAATGGTTCCCTGCACCTGCATGGCACCTTCAATTACAGCTATACATGAATTTGCATCCGCACAACCGCAATCGTTGTGAGTATGTATCCCTAAAGGAGCCGAAACTTTTTCTTTAACTTCTTTGAATATTTTTATAAATCCATCCGGGAGCATACCCCCGTTTGTATCACACAAAACAATATAATCCGCCCCTGCATCCTGTGCTGCTATCAGAGTTTTAACAGCATACTGCGAGTCAGCTTTATAACCGTCAAAAAAGTGCTCTGCATCAAAGATTACTTCTTCCATGTTCTTTTTGAGAAATTGAACCGAATCGTATATCATTGCAAGGTTCTCTTCAAGACTGGTATTGATAACTTTTTCCACATGAAGATTCCAGCTTTTACCGAAAATCGTAGCTACAGGAGTACCTGTTGATATCAGCATTTCAAGAAACGGATCCTGTGACACTTTATTCCCCGGACGTCTTGTACTGCCAAATGCTGCAATTTTGGCTCTTGGCCCCATAAGTTTTACTTCTTTGTAAAACCCTGTATCAACAGTATTGGTAGGATTAGGCCATCCGCCCTCAATATAATGAATACCCAGCTCATCAAGTTTTTCAACTATACGAAGTTTATCACTCAATGATAAACTGATTCCAAGCGCCTGATTTCCGTCTCTTAAAGTTGTATCGTAAAGAGTAACACCATTTTTTGACATTTATTAAAGCCTTACTGTTATGCAAATACTCGGTTACTTACAGGTTTTATGCAAGTAAAGAGGCTACAAAATCTCCTACTTCTGTTGTCCCCATACCCATTCTTCCTGCAGACATACTTTTTATCTTTCCCGATGCAAGGGCCTGATGAACAGCATTGTCTACTGCTGCTGCTGCATCTGATTCTCCAAGCACATCTAGCATCATGCCTCCGGCACAAATAGCTGCAAGCGGATTAATGACATTCTGACCTGTATATTTTGGTGCACTGCCGCCTATAGGCTCAAACATCGAAACGCCATCCGGATTAACATTGCCACCTGCGGCAATACCCATTCCACCCTGGATCATTGCCCCAAGATCAGTAATAATATCGCCAAACAGATTTTCTGTAACAATAACATCATAGAATTCCGGACTTTTTACCATCCACATTGTACAGGCATCTACATGGTTATAATCCTGTTTGATCTCCGGATAATCAGTATCCCCTACCTCTTTATGTGTTCTGACCCACAGGTCTCCTGTATGAGTAAGTACATTGCATTTGTGAACCAGTGTCAAAGTATTCTTTCTGTTTCTTTTACGTGTATAATCGTAGGCATAACGGATACAACGTTCAACAACAGGGCGCGAATAAACCATAAGCTGTGTGGCGATCTCCTGTTGAGTACCAACCATGCTTGCCCCACCCATACCAGTATAAATACCTCCGGTATTTTCTCTTATTACAACAAAATCAATATCCTGAGGTTTTTTATCTTTCAATGGAGTATCCACATTCGGATAAAGTTTGACAGGGCGCAAATTTATGTATTGATCAAGTGCAAAACGCAATTTAAGAAGGATTCCAAGCTCCAGAACGCCCGGTTTAACATCAGGATGTCCTATTGCCCCCAGAAATATGGAATCAAATTTCCCAAGTTCATCAATTGCAGAATCCGGAAGAGTTTCGCCAGTACGCTTATATCGTTCTCCTCCGAAATCGAAAGACTCAAAATTAAATTTAATTCCATACCGCGGTGCTAATGCTTCCAGTACCTTGATACCTTCTTTTAAAACTTCCGGCCCTGTACCGTCACCAGGTACTAATGCGATATTAAAAGCTTTCATTTGTTAATCCTTTTCAGAGTTGAACGTAATAAGTCCTTTTTTAACCTTGTCTTTTTTTATTTACACACTTGATGGTTTCTGTTTTCTCAGAACATCTCTTTTTTTATTAAACTTTTTAATACGTGTTATTTTATTTATAATATTCATGTACGCCAGTGCTGAGGCTTCCACAATATCGGTACTGGTGCCATTTCCGGTAAAAATGCCTTCGGGAGCTTTGGCAACGATTGTCACACGCCCCTGGGCCTCCCGTCCTTCAGTTATTGCATCAAGATGGAAAGATTCAACCTTTAGTTTACATCCTACGATTCTGTCAATTGCCTTTGTCGTAGCATCAACAGCCCCGTCACCACACGCTGCTTCCTGAAACAGTTTTCCGTCAGCTTTGATCATTACTGTCGCAGTAGGAATAGTACCCTTCCCGCTTGAAACATTCAAATACTGCAATGCATATGTATCTGCAAGATCATCATCAGTTTTTGATTCCATCAAGGCAATCAGATCGTCATCGTAAATAGCACCTTTTTTGTCTGCAAGCAGCTTGAAACGTTTATAAAAAGATTCAAGATCAATTTCTTCTTCATCATACCCCAGATTCAACAATCGGGATTTAACCATATGACTTCCTGATCTGCTTGTCAGGTTCATACGATTCTCCTTAAGCCCTATGGACTGTGGAGTCATGATTTCATAAGTTTTCCTGGCTTTAAGCACGCCATCCTGATGAATTCCTGAAGAGTGGGAAAAAGCATTGGCACCTACAATAGCCTTGTTTGGTTGAACCGGCATATTACACAAATCCCGGATCAGTTTACTTGTTCTTTGTATTTCACGGGTGTTAACATCTGTTGAAACCTTAAAAAGATCTTTACGAACCCTTAATGCCATAACAATCTCTTCAAGTGCTGCATTCCCTGCCCTTTCACCTATTCCATTGACAGTGCACTCCACCTGCCTGGCACCATGTGAAACAGCAGTTAATGAATTGGCAGTAGCCATACCCAAATCATTATGACAATGAACAGATATAATGGCTTTATCAATATTTGGAACTTTGTCAAACAGGGTATCAATTATCAAAGCAAAATGCTCAGGGGATGTGTATCCAACTGTATCGGGGATGTTTACAGTAGTTGCGCCACACGAGATGGCAGTCTCGACAACTTTACATAAAAAATCAACTCCGGTGCGTCCCGCATCTTCAGCAGAAAACTCGACATCATCACAATGTTTTCGAGCAAGGCGAACACCATTTTGGACCAGATCAATGATCTGCTCTTCAGTTTTCCTCAGTTTTTTCTCGGTATGTATAGTTGAAGTACCAACGAATGTATGGATTCGCGGTCGTTTCGAGAACTTTATTGCTTTGGCACAGGCAATTATATCTTTTTCTACAATCCTTGCCAGACCACAAATAACCGGCCCTGTAATTTCTTTGGCGATCATTGAAACAGCTTCAAAATCCCCAGGTGAAGATACAGGAAAACCAGCTTCAATCACATCAACTTTAAGACGAGCAAGCTGTCGTGCAATTCTTAGCTTTTGTTCAGCCGAAAGGCTTGACATGAGCGCCTGTTCACCATCCCGCAATGTTGTATCAAAAATTACTACTTTGTTTTTCATGCTTTTTTGAAAAGACTCTCTGCCAGATGGCAGAGAGTCAGAAATATTATTAATTGTTTTTACGCCCAGTAACACCTTTGGTAGCTTTTGTGATTTCTTTTGCTTTCTGTTTTGGACGAAGTTTTCGAACAGCTTTACCGGCCTGCCACATTTCAGAATCACCAAGAGTGTTTAATTCTTTATCAAGTTTTGCTTTATAATCTTTGCGGCCACATGATGAAATTACTCTTTTTGTTTCTTTACCAGCCTTGACTGATTTGTATAATTCATTGAAAACAGGAAGCGTTGCCCTTTTAAATTTTGGTTTCCAGTCCAAAGCACCGCGTTGAGCAGTTGCAGAACAATTAGAGTACATCCAGTCCATTCCGTTTTCATCAACCAGACGAATAAGACTTTGTGTAAGTTCCTCAACGGTTTCATTGAATGCTTCACTTGGAGAGTGCCCGTTTTTACGTAAAACATCATATTGAGCTTCCATAATCCCGGCCAGTGCTCCCATTAATACTCCACGCTCGCCTGTTAAATCACTAAACACTTCCTTTTCGAAAGTAGTAGGAAACAAATATCCGGAACCTATTCCAATTCCAAGTGCAAGGCATCTTTCTTCTGCTCTGCCGGTTGCATCCTGATAAACTGCATAACTGGAATTGATTCCAGCTCCATTAAGGAAATTACGACGTACAGAAGTACCACTTCCTTTTGGAGCAACCATGATTACATCAACATTTTCAGGTGCAACAACACGGGTCTGATCTTTATATACAATAGAGAATCCGTGTGAAAAATAGAGTGCATCACCCTCATTCAAGTTTTTTTTGATCTTCGGCCATATTGACATCTGAGCAGCATCAGAAACCAGCATTTGAATGATTGTTCCCTTTTCCGCTGCTTCCTCGATATCAAACAAGGTTTCACCTGGTACCCATCCGTCTTTGCGTGCCCTGTCCCAATCCTTTGTAAATGATTTTGCCTGGCCTATAATAACATTGAACCCGTTGTCTTTTAAATTAAGTGCCTGAGCAGGCCCCTGCACACCATACCCAATAATTGCGATGACCTCTTTCTTAAGTATCTTGCGTGCCTTGGCAAGGCTGAATTCTTTACGAGTAACAACTTCTTCCTGTACACCACCGAAATCAATGATAGCCATAAATCAGGCTCCTTCTGAAAAGTTTAAAACAACAATGCTGAAATCAATATTTTAGATTTACCGAGTTCGAAAAATTCTATTTTTTCGGCTTGGTAATTGCAATAGTTCCCGATCTGACGAGTTCTTTAATTCCATAAGGTTTAACCATAAGAATGAAATCTTCAATTTCCTGCCGATTTCCGGTTAACTCAAATGTAACTGAGGTATGGGTAACCGCTGCGATTCGTGCTTTGAAAATATTTCCCAACTCAATAATCTCATGACGATTATTTTTTGAAGATTCGACCCTTAACAATAAAACTTCCCGCTGAATAAAAGGATCATCCAGAAAATCTATAACCTTGATAACATCGATAAGCCTGTTAAGCTGCTTTGTAATTTGTTCAAGAATCGATTCTTCACCATCCACCACAATAGTCATTCTGGAAATCGCAGAGTCTTCAGTTTCTGCAACTGTAAGACTTGATATATTATATCCCCTGCTGGAAAATAATCCTGCTACCCTGGAAAGAGCACCGCTATTGTTTTCAACCAACACCGAAATAGTATGAATACTCATTAACCCTCCAGAATCTCATCAAGTGGTTTACCTGCAGGAACCATTGGAAACACATTCTCTTCTGGAGAAACAATAAATTCCATAACAGCAGGCCCTTTAACAGCAAGTCCTTTTTTTAATACAGACACGATTTCGTCGGACTTTTCAGCCCTGAATGCCGCAACATTATAGCTTGTTGCAAGAGTAATAAAATCAGGAATATATTTTGACGAAAAGTTTCCGGAACCTGCGTTTTGGGCTCCATTATAATCTCCTAACAGACATGTAGCACTATATCTTCTATCGTAAAACAGATCCTGCCACTGACGAACCATACCGAGGTAATAATTGTTCAATATTAATATTTTTACTGGAATCTGATTTATAGAAAGAGTTGCAAGCTCCTGAATATTCATCTGTATAGAACCATCACCGGCTATATCCACGACAACTGAATCGGGAAAAGCCATTGCTGCCCCCATTGCTGCAGGCATACCGTACCCCATTGTTCCCAGTCCGCCAGAAGTTAAAAGGGTTCTGGGCTTTTTATATTTGTAATACTGGGCTGCCCACATCTGATTCTGGCCTACTTCAGTAGCTATTATCGCTTCTCCTGCCGTTTCTTTATACAATGCCTCGATTACAGCTTGAGGCTTAATCTCTTTTTCCGATTTAATGTATGAAAAAAGGGCATCCCCTTTCCATTTCATTACCTGTTCATTCCATGAATCGGGATCACGTTTTTTAACAATTTTAATTAATGAAGAAAGAATGTTTTTGGCATCACCAACAACAGGAATGTCAACCTTAATAATTTTTGAAATAGCTGCCGGATCAATATCCATATGAATAATGCGTGCATTTGGTGCAAATTTTGCTACATACCCTGTAACTCGATCATCAAACCTGGCTCCTATTGAGATAATTAAATCGCACTCCTGAAGAGCATAATTGGCAGCTTTTGCTCCATGCATGCCAGGCATTCCTATAAAAAGATCATGGTCACCAGGAAATGCACCCAATCCCATTAAAGATGTTGTTACAGGAATATTTGTTGTTTTTGCGAATTCAAGCAATTCTTCATTAGCTCCGGAAAGTATTATACCACCGCCGGCAAACACAACTGGTTTTTTTGAAGCTTCAATCGCTTCAACTGCACGTTTAATCTGCCTGAAATTGCCATTGATATTTGGTTTATAACTTCTGATAGATACAGTTTGCGGATACTGATAGTTCTCAAGTTCAGCCCGTGAAACATCAACCGGAATATCCACCAAAACCGGTCCAGGCCTTCCTGTTTTTGCTATATGAAAAGCTTTTTTAAGTACACCCGGTAATTCAGAAACAGATTTTACCAAAAAATTATGTTTCGTAATAGGGCGACTTATTCCAACAATGTCAGCCTCCTGAAAAGCATCTGTACCAAGTAATGGTGAGGCAACCTGCCCGGTTATTGCAACTATAGGGATTGAATCAAGATATGCGGTAGCAATCCCTGTCATCAGATTCGTAGCACCCGGACCTGAAGTTGCCAGACAAACCCCGACCTTTCCAGTAGCCCGTGCATAACCATCTGCAGCATGCGCAGCAGCCTGTTCATGACGTGTAAGTATGAACTTTATCTCTTTTGTATCATAGAGTACGTCAAATATAGGTATAACAACCCCACCAGGATATCCAAATAAGACTTCAACATTCTCTTGAATGAGGGCGTCAATAATTATTTGTGCTCCCGTTTTTTTCAAATAAGCCTCCCTGTAATCCGGTAAAAACAGATAACCGGAAATATAAAACAGCTGTGTAAAATACGACCTTTTTCACGATTAATCAAGGAATTATCGTTTTTGTAACAGAAAAAGCCCGTTCCCCTTCAGGGAAACGGGCTTTAAAATCAGTCTTTTGCTTTTATCAGAAAACCCGTTTCCCCCGCACCAAAAGAATAATTCCAATTATAACAGGAATACAAATGTTTTCGGTGACTGCTAAAAAAATGGGTTTTCTGTTATTCATAATATTGAAAATTAGTTAATATTCTTACCAAGATACAAGTAAATTTTGAAAATTCATGATTTTTTAATACCCAGACACTCTTCTCTCCACATACAATCAATCTGATCACAATTTCCATTCGCAGTTTTGAAACATGGAAAATTTCCTTCCGTCTTCTGAATAGCAATTATCAGATCATCTTTTTTCATTTTTGATCCGTCGATTCCCAGTGCTTTTGCTTTTTTTCTGATTCCGGCAACTGCAATCATATTAACTCCTTCTGAATTGGTTAATTTTTTATTAATTTTTAGCAATATGCATTCCAGTTTTTAAGATTATATCTACTTTGTATTTAATTATCAACATAATTAACCAATTTTTATTGTTGGACACTATGAGCCAGAATACAAATTTAAATTTGAATGATTGCCTTGATTTTAAAAATGAGTTACTTTATATGTAAGGTCCATTTTAACGAAGGAGGGTCTTTATGTATATCAGAATGATTCCACAAATAATTCTCCTGATTATTCTATGTTTCATTTCTGCAAACGGCAAAAGAATTATCATACCGGATGATATTGAAAAAATCCAGGATGGTATTGAAAAAGCCGAACATGGAGATACGGTCTTCGTTAAAAAAGGTACATATCGCGAACTTATTGTACTTAAAGAAAACATATCATTAATCGGCGAAAACACTGCAGAAACTGTTATCCAGGGATGGGGATACGGTGTTGTTGTAATGAGCGCTGATAATGCACTGATTTCAGGTCTTACAATTGAAAACGGGAACATTGGTATTCGCTGTAAAAATGCTATTCCGATTATCGAAAATGTAATAGTGAGGAGCAATAAGGAAACCGGTATTCATTGTATCGCATCTCTCCCCGAAATCAGAAACTCAGTAGTTTACAGAAATAAATGGACCGGAATATTCCTTGAATCTGCAAGAAGTATTAAATCATCTATTCAACACTGTGTTATAGCCGAAAACGGTTATTGTGGAATAATGCTGGCAAATAGAAGCGAAGTACTAATTCAGAACAATATGATTTATGATAATAAAAAATATGGTATATGGGCAGATGAGCAAGCACGAAGATCCAGGATCGTTTATAATAACATTCATGGCAATCGTCTTTCTCATAACTTTTATGCACAGGTAGACAGATCCAATATCAGCGAAAATCCGGATTATCCGGTCATTAATGGAAACCGTTCTTATACAACTACACCTGTCAGATTAAAAGGGAAAGGTAAAAACGGAACTACAATCGGTTTTTTAGAGAAAGAAACTCAGGATAATTCAATTAATGGTTCTAATGGGTATCAAATACCAAAGGAATAATTTCCTTTACAATACAACGGACCAGCAATATAACTGGACAACAGTTTCTCCCTGATTGAAATTTTGGGAAATTTATGCCTGCTCCCTACTGTCAGCAGGCTTTTCCCGCTAATTTGTTTAAAACCATTTCACTTTCTTTCCACACTTAAAACATTAGTGGACGCTTTTTCTTCTGAATAGATTTTGGACGCTTTTTATCAGGAGCACTGAACATTTTGATCATATTCTGATCTTTATTGATTCTTGATGTCCCGTGTATATCACAAGTATCAATTTCTGTTTCAGCCAGGAAGAACTCCTCCTCTTCTTTCGGACATGCGGATGTGGCAATCAGGTGAGATTCCTTGCAGATTTTTTCAGTTTTAATTCCTGATGGCATTTTAAAATTTTCGACAGGCAAATCTTCATGTAAAGGAATCATGGTTTTAACCCATACCGGAATAGAAGCCATTGACCCTGTAACTCCATGCCCCATAGAACGACGCTCATCAACCCCATTCCATACGCAACAAACTATCTGAGGTGTAAAACCAATGAACCATGCGTCAGAATAATCGTTTGTTGTACCTGTTTTCCCACCTGCAGGACGTCTGAAACCTCTACCCGGAATTGATGCACCAGTTCCACAACATACGACAGATTTTAAAAGCGAAGCCATAAGAAACGCCGTCTGAGGTGATAAAACAATCTCTTCATCTGGGGTATTGGTTTCAATAACCCGCCCCGTTCTGTCAACAATTTGTTCTATAAGGTAAGGCTTAACCTGTATACCCTGATTTGCATATACCGAATAAGCAGAAGTCATTTCCATAGGAGTTACCTCTGCAGCCCCAATAGCAAGAGCAGGAACCGGATTTAACCGGTGTTTCAGACCCATTTTTCTGGCATACTGGATAACTGTATTTGCACCTACCTTATTGAAAACCTGAATTGCAACCAGATTGATTGATTTTGCCAACGCACTTCTTATTGTAATAGGCCCGTTAAAGACTCTATCATAATTTTCTGGCCTCCACTCTCCTTCCGGAGTCATTAATGTAATTGGCTGATCTAAAACTACAGAAGCAGGATGAAAACCGTTTTCCAATGCAGCAGTGTAAACAATTGGTTTAAAAGAAGACCCTGGTTGCCGACGGGCCATTATTGCCCGGTTGAATTTGCTCTCGGTAAAATTCCTTCCACCAATTAAAACGCGAATGGCACCTGTTGATGGTTCAAGTGCAATTACAGAAATCTGAGCTTTACGAAGTTTAAGGGAGTCCGGAAGATCCCTAAACTGTTCAGTGTTTGAATTGTAAATGGAATCAAAATTGGCCAGAAAAACATCTTTTCTGATATTCAGCATACGATCAGCCCTGCAACTGTCCAGAAACATCCTGTTGAGCCGCTTTTGAAGAACCTGGCACTGCTGCTCTGCAGCATTCTCGGCCGAATCCTGAGCTACCGGATCAAGGGTAGTATATATTTCCAATCCACCATTATATAAAAGATTAGTACCATATTTATCCGATACATACTTTCTAACCATCTCTATGAAATATGCTCCTACACCCGCACGAGGAATATGTGGATTGGCAATAACGGATTGTGATGATATTTCTTTTACAGTTGCTTTGTCAAGTACCCCTGTAGCCATCATTGCTCTTAAAACCGTATTCCTTCGTTCTGTGATTCTTGGAATATTCTCTTTTTTATCAGGCCGGTATCTTTCCGGAAGCTGAATCATACCAGCAATTACAGCACATTCATTCAAATTCAGTTCAGAAACGCTTTTATTAAAAAAACGCTCACTTGCAGCTTCAACACCATAAACTCCTGCACCCAGATATACCTGATTCAAATACAATTCGAGTATTTCACGTTTGGTATAACACGATTCCAGTTGAACTGCTGTCAAAGCTTCACGCAATTTCCTGATCATCGAACTTTTGGAAGTTAGGTAAACATTTCGTGCAAGCTGCTGAGTCAAGGTTGATGCACCTTGTGCATACCCACCCTGGATGATATCTACAACAATAGCACCGAAAATTCTCCTTACATCTATTCCCCAGTGTTTGTAAAATCTCCGGTCTTCAATTGCAATAACTGCATCCTGAAGTGTTTGAGGTATTTCATCCAAAGATACCCAGAATCTGCGTTCTATACTGAACTCGTGAATAAGAGTACTGTCTTTACCATAAACCTTGGTAACCAGTGGCTGTTCAATATTCTGCATCTGGGTTAACGTAGGAAGGGTCTGATAGAGCCGATACAGGAAAAAAACGCCTGAACTAATTCCCATTGTTGCGATAAAAACTAACAAGAAAAAGATCATCAGAAAGAATTTGCCTTTGATCTTTGTTCTTTCCGGTTTTTCAGGGTTATCCTCTGAATAAGCAGTAAATATTTCTGTGTTTTTATTCATGATCGTAAAAATATAGCCCGAAGCACAATAAGTCAATCAGTAGCATCAGTGCTATATGACATTTCCTTTACCAGAGTTATTTTTAAAGTAATTTTATAATATCATAAAACACTAACTTTATCCAGAAATCGAAATCCTTTATATTTTAGTATTCAGAAATTCAATCATATCATGGAGCCTTCATTGTGAAAAAAGCCCTTATAACCGGAATTACTGGCCAGGATGGATCATATCTTGCAGAACTGCTTCTACAAAAAGGCTATGAGGTCCATGGAGTAGTGCGAAGAGTGAGTTATTTTAACCGCCACCGTATCGATCATCTTCGTAGTAATTCAAATTGTGAATCTTCAAACCTTTTTCTTCATTATGGCGATTTATCCGACAGCAGCAATATGAACAGAATGCTGGAACGGGTTAAACCTGATGAAATCTATAACCTTGCAGCACAAAGCCATGTCAAAGTATCATTTGAAGTTCCGGAATATACTGCTGATGTTGATGCATCAGGAACCTTACGCCTTCTGGATGCTATAAAAGAGACCGGTATCCAAACCCGTTTCTATCAGGCATCTACATCAGAACTATTCGGGAAAGCTCAGGAAATACCTCAAAGTGAAAAAACACCCTTTTACCCCCGATCCCCCTATGCAGTTGCAAAACTGTATGCTTACTGGATAGTAATTAATTACAGGGAAGCTTATAATTTACATGCCTCTAATGGAATACTTTTTAATCACGAATCACCACGAAGAGGAGAAAATTTTGTAACACGCAAAATTACCATCGGAGCTGCATCGATAAAAGAAGGTTTAAAAGATTGTCTTTACATTGGCAATCTTGATTCAAAAAGAGACTGGGGATATGCTCCTGATTATGTTAAAGCAATGTGGATGATGCTTAATCAGGATGTTCCCGACGACTACGTTATTGCTACAGGCCAGACACACACTGTCCGTGAATTTATAGAAAAAGCCTTTTCTCTACTGGATATGCCGATTGAATGGAATGGATCCGGTTTAAATGAAATCGGAATCAACAAAAAAAGCGGAAAAACTGTTATAAAAATCAACCCCGGATATTTCAGACCCACCGAAGTTAACTTACTTTTAGGTGACGCAACCAAAGCAAAAAAAATATTGGGTTGGGAACCTGATGTTCTCTTTGATCAGCTTGTGGAAATAATGGTTAAAGCTGACTGGGATTTTATAAAAAACCAAAACAAACTACAGTTTTAATTTACACGTGTTGCGAATGAATTTTAAGCAAATAACATAAAAGCACATACGAATAGTAGGTATTTAAGTCTGGATTACTGAAAGGTTTTGCTAATGAAATGCATACATTCCTGTTTTCTTTTTCCACTTTTCCTTTTGTTTGTCATTTTTGCTTCTAACGACTCTGTTTATGGCGATGATGATATTCGATGGGAAGAAGCTGCACAGGATGTCGACAACCTGCCCTTCAGTAAATTCTATTTAGATTCAATAAAAATTTCACATAACATCACGCCCCTTTATTCACCATTAAGGGTAAAAAACAGAATTCTTAAACATTCAAAAGAAACTTTTGTTTATGAAATCAGCTGGGGACCATTTAAAGCCGGATATGTAATACTATCAACTGATTACATACCTGAAAACAACACAATACGCCTGGGAGCAAAAGCACTGTCAAACAACTTTGTCAGCGCCTTTTACCGTATGCGTGATTATATCATATCTACAATATGTGCCGATGGACTTTACCCTCTTGTTTTTGAACAACATCTTAGAGAAGGAAGAAAATTCGAATCAGACCAATGGATATTATATGATCATCCGGCAGGTAAATTACATATCAATGGAAGAAAAAAATTCAAGATAGTTGACGCCCCTCAGTTTACAAACGACTACTTGTCAGCACTCTATCAGGTACGTAACATGATGATGAAAGTGGGTGACAAATTCAGTATCGATATATATATTCATTCCAAAGTTCACCCCTTATCTTTCAGATGCCTTGAAAAAAAAGAGATATCTGTGGATGCCGGAACTTTCAATTGTATCCTTGTTGAACCGAAACTCGTCGGTGAAGGCAAAGCATTCAATAAAAAAGACAAACTTGAGGTATGGTTGTCTGATGACGAACGAAGAATGCCGGTTTTGATTAAATCAAAAATAAAATTCGGATCGATACGGGGAAAACTTATTCATTATAATTTCTCCTGAAAGGCTTTACTGTCCCATGCTTGATCAAATCTTGTCTATAGACAAAAGTCTTTTTCTTTTTTTAAATACTGCTTTTACGAATAGCTTTTTTGATCTCTTTTTTTCAACAATAACTGAAGCTAAATTCTGGATCATTCCGGGCTTTGCAGCTATCATACTTCTGGTAGTGAAGGAGAGGAAAAAAGCACTGATAATTATTGGACTTTCAATTCTAACCGTTGCAATAACAGATCCGGTATCCGCACGGCTTATGAAACCATTCTTTGCAAGATTACGCCCATGTAACCCCAAAGCTCTTGTCGAAGGGGGCAGATTTCTTCTTGGGTATAAAAGATCCTTCTCTTTTCCGTCGAGCCACAGCATGAATATTTTTGCTCAGGCTACACTCTTTAGCCTATTTTACCCCAGGTTAAAACCAGTGTTTTTAATTTTTGCAGCAATGATCGGATATTCAAGAATCTATGTGGGAGTACATTATCCACTTGATGTCATAGTCGGTGCTCTGACTGGTTCTGCAATTGCAATTACGGTCTATTACTCATATTTTGTAATATGCCAGAAAAAACCATGGAAACGAGAACCGGTTAATGAACCGATTCAAAGTTAAAACGTATTTATTCTACACCGATACTCTTAAGGATCTCATTGAGGTTATTAACTGAAACCGGTTTTTCATAATAATAATCTGCTCCAGTTTCACGTGCTTTTTCTTTAATGCTATTACTTCCATATGCTGTAATTAAAACAATTCTGGTTTCAGCAGATCTGTCTTTCACAAATTTGATTAATTCAAATCCCTCCTGACTTAGTGTACCAGAAAGCCTTAAATCTGCAATTACGATATCATAAAGTTTTTCTACTACCTTTTCTTTTGCACCTAAAAGGCTATCACAGCCGTCAACATTAACACCTGGCCTTTGGAGGAGTTTCTTAAATGCCAAGAGGATGGCTTCCTCATCATCAACTACAAGGACGTTTTTTTTAATCATCAAATCCTGATTTCAAATAAGTAAAGTTTACATGTTACCTGTATCGGACGGTTAATCGAATGATGAGTCCTGCGAAAAAGACATTTGACACAGCAAGGGGTTTTTACTGACTATGAAAACTTATCTTTACCTGATAATACTGCCAGGCAGACATAAACCCCTTAAATGCGAATGCCTGCGAAAAAACCCGCATAAAGGAATCGTCTGATTTAGGTTTTATAAAACACGGGACAGATCTTAATAGTAACAGATTCTGTACCGAAATGCAGCATGATGATGAAAGGTACCATAATATAATATCTGTACATTTACTTCGTCTGATATTTGATTAAATCTGAGTCAACGACAACCGAAAAACCGTTATCTTTTGTATTTAGTAAAATCTACATGAAATACCTGACAACATATGTAAGTATCTTGATTAAAGCCTGCACCTTTTTTGAAAAATTCTTGATATAAGTACACGCAACAAAACATGGTCCACTTTTTGCCTTTAATATAGTTCAAAAGGAGGAGTTTATTATATGAAGAGGGTTTTACTGGCTGATGATGAAGAGAGTCTCCTGCTGGCATTCAGAAAATTACTCCAAGGCCCAGGGATGGTCATAGACACATCACAAACCCTCACAGATGCCCAAATGCTGATTAATAAATATTCCTATGATATTATTATTGCAGATTTAAGATTAACCGGAACTGTCGAGATGGAAGGATTAAAAATTGTTTCTGATGCAAAAAAACTATACCCGAATGTGAATATTATCATTCTTACAGCTTATGGTGACTCTAAAATCAGAGAAAGAGTCAAGAATGCAGGTGTATCCTATTTTTTTGAAAAACCTGTTTCTGTTCTTCAGATTAAAAAACTGTTCATCGAATTAGGAATTTATTCAGAGAATCGCAATAACCCATCCAGCTTTCCCAATCCTAATCCTCTTAGAATCTCAGTTGGTTAAATCTTCAACAATCTTTATTATCCCAAAGGAGGGTCTATGAACATACAATGGATTAGTTACATTATTAACATAATTATTTTGTTGCCATCAATACTCTTGGCACAACAGGCTCCCCCACCTGAACAAAGGGAATATGGTACAGGATGGTGGTGGTTCTGGGTAATTTTATTACTGGCTATTGTTGGTGTCGCAATCTGGTGGGCGGCACGTGCAGGTTCTCAGGAAAATACGAAAACTGGAAGAGGTAAACGAAGGCCAGGGCCGCAAAGAACATGATAATTTACAATAATTTAAGTTTCACACCTGATATGATAGATTATTCAGGCACCAGGGGCCGGTCCAACCCCGGTTGTCCACAGGTCACTAAGTGCCTGAATATTACTGTTATCTTTCGAGCTATCATCAAATGGTAATTTTATCTGAACAGTACAACCAGGTGCTGAATCGTTATTGTATAATTTTATTGTTCCACCATGTGATTCAATAATATGCTTTACAATTGATAACCCCAGACCAGTTCCTCTTTTACGGGTAGTAAAAAAAGGATCAAAAACCCGTTCAAGATAGTGCGGTTCAACCCCGCTGCCGTTATCCTTAAAGCTAATACAGCATGAATCATCAACAGAATACATCTCTATAACTATTCTACTGTCACCGGAACTATGCTGAGATGCATTTTCCAGGATATTCACAAATACCTGCTGAATCTTATGTGGATCTGCCTTTATTTTTAAATTAATATCAGAATCTGATTCAAAAAATATTTCTGGTGTATTTGTTCCCGAACATTGCCAAAGTTTCACACTTTCTTTAATTACATCAATAAGATTCAAAGTTGTAACTTTAGATTTTTCAATAGGTTTCCCAAGTTCAAGTAAATCCTGCATCAGTCTTTTTAAACGCTCAACATGATTAAAAATGTGTTCTTTGTAAGGCAAGAACTCAGTTTTATCTCCCAATTCCTGAAAAAGTGCTTCAATAACAACAGATATTGCATTCAGTGGATTACGCACTTCATGAGCAACTCCGGAAGTCAGATTACCAAGAATTCTTAACTCGTTCGCCTGTGATAATTCTATTCTCATTTTTTCCTGTGATTTCTTGAATTCTTCAGTAAAATTCCTTTTTGTGATATCCCTCATTAATACTGAAATCCCATAATCAACCGGATATGTATTCAATTCAAAAATTCTCAGTGATGAATCATGCTCCATACTGAAAGTAAATGTCTTTTGTTCCAGGCAACGCATTGATTCCAACAGTATTGTTTCGATATCTTTTCCCGGATTCTCAGGAAAAAGTTCGATAAACGGTTTGGCAAGTGCTGATTTCACAGAAATTTTTGTTAATTTCTGGGCTCCTTTATTCCAGAAAATGCAATGTAGATTTTCGTCGAGTGTAAAAAATACATCCATTATACTTTCCAATATATCACTGCATTTTTGCTCTTTTTTTACCTGTGCAAATTCTGATGACCTGATATGAATTTTTTTTCGGATCTCTTCCAATTCACGGCATATAGCCGGAACAAGTCTGGCAGGATTTTTTTTATTTATGAAATCACATGCCCCGGCTTTAATGGCTCTTACCAACAGTTCTTCATTACTTTCATCGGAAATAAGAATTAATGGTAACTTATAACCATTTTCATTTATAAGTGAAAGAACATCTAAAACACTGAACCCAGGCATGTAATATTCTGATAAAACAATATCCCATATTTCATCTTTTAAAACATCTTTAATTTGATCCATACATCTGATTGTAGAAATATGAGGATCAAATCCACCATCACATAAGATTTTTTTAATAAAAGCTGAGAATTCGGATGAGTTTACAATTATTAAAGCACGCAGCACTTCTTTCATAGAACACATTCTATTGATACAGAAGTTTACTAATCAATCTGTTTTCTGTGATAAAGAATATAAATTATTCCCTTCACTAAAACGGTATTGAATTCAATCCAGGTTCAAAAATATTTCAAAATCATTTACAAATTTGATTTTGTCACATGCATTTTCTCAATCTTATTGCATTTGGGGTAATTTCCACCAGCTCGTCATCATTAACATAGGAAATGCAGTCCTCTAAAGTCATTTCAAAAGGAGGAGTAAGCAAGATATTCTCATCTGAACCCGCAGCCCGCATATTGGAAAGTTTTTTTTCCTTTCCCGGATTTACAACCAGATCATTATTCCGGCAATGCTCCCCGACAATTTGTCCTCTGTAAATATTGACACCTGGTCCAACAAACATTTTGCCACGATTCTGAAGATTATACAATGCATACGCAACAGTTGTGCAACTCTCTTTTGCAATCATTACCCCGTTGTTTCGGGTTTTGATATCACCAGCATACGAACCATATTCAAGGAACACATAGTTCATGATTCCCATTCCACGTGTATCGGTCATAAATTCGCATCGATACCCCAGAAGACCACGTGTCGGTACTTTAAACACAACTTTTGTCATCCCGTTATCCTGGGACATCTGAAGTACAGTTCCCTTACGCATACCCATTTTCTCAAGAACAATACCAAGATAATTTTCGTCCACATCTATAGTAAGTTCTTCATAAGGTTCCAGTTTTTTGTCATTTTCATGTTTAAAAATAACCTGAGGGCGTGTAACCTGAAACTCGTACCCTTCTCTACGCATTCGCTCAATCAGTATCGATAAATGCAATTCCCCTCTTCCAGAAACTTTATATCCTATCGAATCACTTAATTCTTCAACAACCAGTGCGATATCCGATAATGTTTCTCTTCTAAGTCTGTCCTCCAGGTGTCTTGAAGTTACAAAACGGCCATCTTTGCCTGCAAAAGGTGAGTCATTTGGAATAAAATTCATAGATATCGTGGGAGGATCTATCTGGAGTGGCGGAAGAGGATTTGGAAAAAGCGGGTCTGTGAATGTTACCCCTACAGTTACCTCATCCATTCCGGCAACAGCAACGATATCACCTGTACCAGCAGTTTCAACCGCGACTTTTCCTACCCCCTCAAAACGATATACTTTTGAAATGCGTGCAGGTATAAGCGATCCATCACGTAATGCAACTGCGATATCCTTATTAACATTGAGAGTACCTTCAGTAATTTTCCCAATACCCAGTCTTCCCATATATGGCGAGTAGTCTATCGAACTGACCAGCATTTGCAATGGTGCATCAGAATTTCCCTTTGGTGATGGGATATGTTCAATAATCATATTATATAAAGGTTCAAGCGTCCTTGAATCATCATTGAGGTTTCTTCGTGCATAACCATCTTTTGCCGAACAGTAAATAAATGGAAAATCCAGAATATTATCCGGTGCATTCAATTTTACGAACAGGTCAAACACCTGATCAATAACCCATTCCGGACGAATAGCCGGTTTATCAATTTTGTTTATTACAACAATAACAGGAAGAGCTAAAGCCAGTGCTTTTTTGAGGACAAAATGTGTTTGCGGCATAGGCCCTTCACGAGCATCCACAAGCAACAATGCGCCATCTGCCATTTTCAGTATTCTCTCAACCTGACCACCAAAATCTGCATGCCCCGGTGTATCAATAACATTAACAAGGTGGCCTTTATATCTGAATGATCCATTTTTTGAAGCGATGGTAATTCCACGTTCCTTTTCAAGATCAATAGAATCCATCAACCGTTCTTCAACCGCCTGGTTTTTCCTGAACATTCCGCTTTGTTTAAAAAGCTGATCAACAAGAGTCGTTTTTCCATGATCAACATGCGCAATAATTGCAATATTTCTGATACTATGCATTTTCACTTTCTTAATTAAAAACTGTTTAATTTTAATTGAACATAACTTCAAACCCGGGAATTCTACCCTGGCCAGACAAAAAAGAGGATAAATTACATTCTGCGGCGAAATCTGCAAAGAGTACGAATGTTTGGCAGATCTTATTTAAGATAGTTTTTAAGTAGAACTAACCGACTTCAAGCTGAGCCTGTGCATCAACTACATCTCTGTTAATAAGTAATAATGCCTCATGAAAATTATCTGAAAGGAACGTATCCGGTATTTTATCCCGCAAAGTTCTTAAAAGCTGAACTGTTATTCTTAAAACCCTTACCAGATCCCCTTCAGGAACACCAAATCCTGCGAGCTCTGTGAGTGAACACCCATTTGCCCAGGCAAATACAGGTGCGGCCAGAGAAAAATCCATTTCACGTATTGGCATCGATATATTAAACCGGATCTCTTTCATGCGCAATTTATGTATCACCTTTTCAGCTGCAAATTTTAATCGCACTGAAGAAGCAACAGCTTTTTTTCTTCCCCGGCTTTCTTCAGTTATAATAGCGGCAAGAATTACTGGTAATTGCTCAACAGAAACATCCTCAAAACTTCGTGAAAAATAGAGCTCCGCAGCCTGTATCTCATACCCGCTTACAGCTGCTGCAAGCTTACCTTTTTCTGTCAGACTTGTTCCATCAAGAAAGCCCGCTGCTTTTAAAAAAGAGATCCTGTTCTGTATCTGTTTTTCCTCTTTTTTATATTCTTTGGTTAAACTGAATTCACCTTTCCTGAAATTACGAAGGCTTTGGCGGAAAATATCAAAAGCTCCATCACCAAATTGGCTGTAAAGGTTCAGAATAGTAGAGTATGATGCATAAAACCTGCTATTGATCTTTTCATTATTTCCATATAATAATCTTTCTATATGCCTTGGATCTGTAGCTTCAGGAATAATCTGAGAATAAACATACCCGACCTCATCCATTCCTCTTCTACCAGCCCTCCCTGCCATCTGGTTATACTCCCTTGTCATCAGGTAATTAAAATCAACGCCGTCAAACTTTTCCAGTTCATCGAAAATAACAGAACTTGCCGGCATATTAACTCCAAGAGCAAATGTTTCTGTGCAGAATAGTAACTTAATAAGACCAGCAGTAAAAAGCCTCTCTACAACCTCTTTTGCCGCAGGCAAAATACCTGCGTGATGAAAAGCAGTTCCAGACTCCCATAATTCACGTAAAAAACCTATCCGATCATAATCTTGTAAATTGTACAAATTAACCAGTTCATCAATCATTTCCCTTGAACGTACAATTTCATCCTGTGAAAGAAGCTTAAGTCTTGAATGCTGTTCTGCATTATACTCACACGACCGTCGATTAAAACAGAAATAAAGTACAGGCAATTGTCCCCGTTCAATCACATATTGAACAATTCTCCTTGAAGATGGCTTTCTGCGTAAAAATTTTTTACGTTCAAGAGGATTTCTGCGATACTTTCGCTTTATATTATTCAAACTCATCAACCCAAACTTCGGGCTGAAAAAGAAATGTTTGAGAGGAACCGGACGATGAGTCTCTTCAATAATTCTGAATTCTGTATCTCGAACAGTTCCCATCCAATATGCCAATTGTTTTATATTTGGCACTGTAGCACTAAGACACATAAAACGAATCTCACGAGGAGCAAGAATAATGCTCTCCTCCCATACAGTTCCACGTTCAGGGTCATCCAGATAATGAATTTCATCAAAAATTACATAATAAATATTTGCAAGACGACCAGAATCTTCTAAAATCAAGTTTCTGAAAATTTCAGTTGTCATTATCAACAATGTTGCATCAGAATTAATCGTTACATCACCAGTCTGAATCCCAACGATCTCATCACCAAAACGTTTTCTGAAATCACGAAATTTCTGATTGGATAAAGCTTTAATCGGCGCAGTATAAACAACCCTTTTACCTCGCTGTAATGATACATCAACAGCATATTCAGCAATAAGTGTTTTTCCGCATCCGGTTGGGGCTGCTACAATTAACGACTCCCCACTTTCAATAGCCCTTACAGCTTCTACCTGAAATTCATCAAGTTCATAATTCTGATAATGCACAATCTCTCCTCAAAACATATAACAATTTAAACCAGAACCACATCATATTTTTATTAAGCCTGATATAAAACCTCAGCTATCTCAAACAGATTTTAAACAGACTCCCTTCCCTTATTTTAAGTGCATTTACTGAAACAACACTTATTAAAACAGTCTCCATTTTTAAAGCACTTGAAACCACGTGGTTATAAAAAATAAATTTAAATACCTTAAATGCCTGCCATATACAATTGAACCCATACACAGAGTCTGGATAACCTTTTTACTGATTTATTTGCAACGGTAGTGATATTCAAACCATTCTTTCATCCCAGTGAAAACAGAGTGTACACATAAATTATTTTTTGTGCGCAAACTATCAGCTTTCTAGTATACAGATTTGTAAAAATAGATTATAATGAAGTTAATATGGTTCAATAAATAAATTTATTATAGATTATTAATTTTTAAAGAGTTGTTTGATGTTGCGACCATTTTGGTATAAACAGATCAACTACGAATATATCACCAGATAAATTTACCCTTTTAATGCGGCATAATAGTAGATTATCGCAGCAACAAACGTTTATCCATCTTTATTACTTTGTCAGGGAACATATGGTTAGGCAAACACTGGCGATTATCACGGATTCATACTGGCCTGCAAAAGGCGGTATCGAACAAACAGTACAAATACTTGCTAAAAACCTAAAAAACCATTTTAACGTTTATATTGTAACACACTGTATTCCAAAAAAATCAACATTATTCAGCAAGTACTCAACTATCAAGGGAGAATGCCCCTGCAATGATCCATACGATACAAATATTTTCCATCTGAAAGCTTCTCCAATTCAAAGGTTGATTCTGCTGCCACTTTTGATATGGAATATTCCACCCGGAAGACGATTTAAGTCTGCTCAACTTTTTGATTTCCTGTTTATCTTCTATAAAGCTGCTTATAAACGGAAACTGGAAAAATTAGTTGATGAGTGCTCTATCATACACTGCTTTTCCACAAATTATCCGGCACGATGCATTTCTGAAATATGTCTTCAAAAAGGGATATCTTTTATTCATTCACCATATATACATTTCGGTAAATGGGGTGATTCACCAGCCCAATTACAGACTTATTGTTATGCTGATGCAGTAGTATGTCCCACAGAATCTTTTAAAAACAGATTCCTCTCCTGTAATCATACAGAAAAAACCAGACTGGTTGTAATTCCACCCATTATCCCGGAACAATCGAAACCAACTATCTCGGAACCACCAGTTCCACAAAGATTCATTCTTTTCCTGGGAAGACGGGAAGCTCATAAAGGCCTGGCAATGCTTCTTGTAGCTTTTGCAGGAATTGAAACATCTGTTAAACTGGTTATAGCAGGCCCAGGAGAACCTATTAAAATACGCAACGATTCTATAATTGATTTGGGAGAGATTGATGAAAATATCAAATACTGGCTTTTATCCAGTTGTGAATTTATATGTGTACCATCGCATGATGAAACATTCGGTATTGTTTTTGCCGAAGCCATGTGTTACGGTAAACCTGTTGTTGCTCTTGATGTTTCACCAATAAATGAAATAGTCCAAAATGGCAAATCGGGCCTCCTGATATCACCGGATAATACTGATGATTTACGGAATGCGCTTGACAAACTTCTTACTGACCATAAACTGAGAATACACATGGGGGAAACAGCATTACAAACATATAAATCATGTTTTGAAACCCGAAAAATTCTCAATAAGTATATTTTCCTTTATAAGTCACTTCTCCCCGACTCCACTTGACTGTGATCGGCCTTTTTCAGTCAACACTCTGAAATCTCCTCTACGCTCTGTTATTCCTTCACTATCAAATATTGCAAACAGATTAAGACAGATTTTTCTGTTTCCACCTATAAGATCCCTGAAACCCGCAACTGTAATTCCATCTTTCCTGTTACCAAGTTCACGCAGTAACATTTTTCGCGCATTATCAACTATAGCTGAATAAATGTAGTTACCTTCAACATGATATACTGTTCCCCTGGAAACCATAAATTTCAGTATCTGATTCAACATTTTGCGATCTATTGCATTGTGCAAGGCATAAGTTTCAAGATCCTTCATTACCGGCACACGCATATTGCTTTCGTATAAATATTTCTCTACCACCTGTATCCTGGCATCGAATTCACCCTTCTTAGCCGCATCATGACTTTCGAGCGCCCAGGTATGTTTTACCTTTTTAAGTTTTTTCTGTGCAACAAGCTCATCAAGAATACAATGCAGAATTTCTGGCGATTCTGAATCTGAACGAAATCCCAGCATTCCCCTTAGCTCATCAACACTCCTTCCGTGTTCATTAAGTGCATTCTTCTGATGAAAAGCCGAAATATTTTCCAAAATTTTCCTGGTCAGATTTTGATAATGATTTTTACTTATATAAAATTTCAGATTACCCGAAACAAACACCATTATATCCAAGTCGATATCAGACCTTACACGTTCAACCTCTTTTATCGAAACATTTAAAGTTTCACTTAGAGCCCTGTCAGAAATTCCAAGAAAATGCTTACGGATTTCGGCAGAAACCAGATCTGCGAAATTACCTTGTGACAATCGATACAGATTTTTTATCAGTTCTTCGGGTCGTCTTCTATGATGAAGTGGCAATGGATCGATTATCTCACCACCACCAAGGGTTAAATCCCCTGAAGTGGATCGAATTATAAAATGATCACCGCTCTGAACTGCGATTGCTGATGGCAGATGAATTTGAACCAGCTCTTCACTACCGCTTCTCAATATATTATTACCTAAAAGATGTATACGTACCTGAGCCTCATATGTGCCAGTAAGAAAAATTACATTCGACCATAAATTCAGTACCTTACCATGATCAAAAAGCCTCAACCTGGCATCAAGCAATTTGGTCTGCCTTAACTTATGATCTGAAAGAAGCATCCCCCTGGCAAACTCATTTTTTGACAATCCGGATATGTTTACAGATGCCCTGTCTCCCGCAACAACGCTATCTACCTCCTGCCCATATCTTTCAATTCTCTTTACCCGAATCTCTCTTTCACCAGGTAAAATATAAAGCTTCGAACCTGTACTAATTTTGCCACCAAGCACAGATCCTGTAACTATCGTTCCAAAACCTGCAACGCTAAAAATCCTGTCTATATACATACGGAATACTTCGCCGACAGAACGCTGCCGAAGAGTTGATGACAATCTGAAGATTTCATTTTTCAAGGTATCTATTCCCTCGCCGGTTTTTGAAGACACCTTTACAATAGAGCTGTTTTCAAGAAACGAACCCTTTACAAGTTCCTGTACTTCAGAAACAACTGTTTCAACAAGTTCAGATTCTGCCAAGTCAATTCTGGTTAATACAACGATTCCACCACTGATACCAAGCATCTGCATAATCGAGAGATGTTCCCGTGTTTGAGGCATGACACTGCTGTCAGCAGCTACAACAAGTAATGCCATATCAATTCCGCTTGCACCCGAAACCATTGTGTGAACAAAATCATGGTGACCAGGTACATCAACGATACCTATTCTATCACCTGATGGCATTTCAAGACTGGCAAATCCAAGATTTATTGTTATGCCACGTCTTTTTTCTTCTTTATGAGTGTCACAATCTATACCTGCTATTTTTTTTACCAGAGCGGTCTTGCCATGATCAATATGACCGGCTGTACCCAAAATCAGGTGCCTGCTCATTTGCTTCTCCTATACAATCTGCCACTGCTGATGCGGTCTCTTCGATTTCTTTCTCCTCTAAAGCAAACATATCAAACAAAACCCTGCCTTCACGGAGAATACCAAGTACCGGTTTTTTTCTCTGAAGCAAACTGTGGAATATTTTTTCAGAAAACGCCTGTCGTTCTTTGACTTTTTCAGATGGTGGAATAAGCATGACTGCCTCACTTGGAAGTTTAAGCTCAGGTAAAGTTCCACCACCACAGAATCCGAAACTGTTTACTATTTTTGATCTGACTCCCCTGTCGGACAGTTTTTTTACAAGAGTATCAGCCATATCTTTCCGTTTTTCAGGTTTTCTCTCTAAAAAGTGAAATAATGGATTCTTATTTTTAAGATTTTCTTCTGATAAATAGTGCCTGCATGCGCTTTCCAGAACTGCAATTGTAAGCTTCCCGACTCTCAAAGCACGCATAAGTGGCGCTTTTGAAAGTTCATCTGTAAAACTCCTGGCCCCAACAATAATGCCAGCCTGAGATCCTCCCAGAAGTTTATCTCCCGAAAACATCACCAGATCAGCACCATCCTTAACAGCACTTCGAACATCCGGTTCTTTTTCAAATCCCGGTATGGAAGATTTTCTTATAAGACCAGATCCAATATCATAAAAAAACGGAAGATCGCGTGAATGGGCCAGTATGGAAAGATCTTTCACCGAAACTTCTTCAGTAAATCCCTGTATCGTATAATTAGATTTATGTGCTTTAAATATTGCAGCTGTCTGGGAAGTGATCGCCTTTTCATAATCCGAAAGCTTTGTGCGGTTAGTAGTCCCCACTTCAACCATTTTTGCACCAGATGCAGCCATTATCTCAGGTATTCTGAATGCCCCTCCGATCTCTATCAGTTCTCCTCTTGAAATTATAACCTCTTTGTTACGGGCAAGTGTATTAAGCGCAAGTATGATACCTGCAGCGTTATTATTGACTACAACAGCTCCCGACGCGCCACTGAGATAGCACAGTAGTTCCGAAATATGCTTTACTCGATGACCACGTTTAGCAGCTTTCAAATCAAATTCCAGATTTGAATAACCTTTTAAAACTGGCACTATCTCCGATATTAAATCATCACCAAGAGGAGCTCGACCAAGATTCGTATGAAGAATGACACCTGTTGCATTAATTACAGGTCTCAGAGATGTTTCAGAAACTGCATGAACAATTTCTGAAGCACGACCGGCTATGGAATCAGGTGAGATTTTTGCACTGTCAAAACTGTTTCTGTTTCTCATTTGATCAATAACGCTG
Source organism: Fibrobacter sp. (assembly GCA_012728995.1). Classification (GTDB taxonomy): domain Bacteria; phylum Fibrobacterota; class Chitinivibrionia; order Chitinivibrionales; family Chitinispirillaceae; genus JAAYEB01. The sequence goes on from JAAYEB010000165.1 coordinate 40,894, forward strand.
CGAACAGCATAAGTTACAACCGGCTTGCCATATTGTTCAATCAGCCTTGAACATGTTTCTGTATTTAATACACGATCTACACCAGGCAACTGACGAAAACGTTTGTTTGACAATTCAGAATCCATTATTTGATTTGTTATAAAGTTTTAAAGTGTGGAAACCAGCATTTAGTATCAGAGAGAGCAGGAATCGAACCTGCCACAAACGGTATTATCCGCCCGTTACTGGTTTTGAAGACCAGTTGGACCACCAGATCCTTCCTCTCTAAAGCTAAAAATAGTAAATGACATCAATAACAATTTCCTTTTTCATCCGATAAAAGCTAAATGATACTGTTTAGCCTTTATTGATAATTGAAGCTAATTCCTCCAGCTTTTTCTCAAGCCGTTTCTTCGAAACCGGAAAAAGAGTTTTTATTTCCTGTTGCGCAAAGAGTGAAATAGCATATTCATCAATCATAATCCTGAACTGTTCTATTGCATCCTGGCCAGTTCTGTCCGTTTTTACCTTTTTCCACTCAAACAGCACATTTCTGAATTTATCCAGTTGATCTCTGCGCTCAATATATTTTGAAGGATTCAAAAAAGCACGTTCAATTCTGTATCTAAACGCTTCGAGATAACGTGGAAACAATCTGAACCGCTCATACCCTACACCTTCAATAAGTTCCTGTTTATAATAATCAAGATCATTGTTCAGTTCCGTCCTGAGTGAGACAAGATTTGACCTTTTCTCTTTCATCAGCAGTGCATAATTATGGTTTAAAAGATTCATGGACTTTTCAAGTAAAGCTATCGCTTCATAGCCAATTCCCCTCGCTTCCTTTTTCACCCTGACACAAAGCTTATCGAACTGTTCCTTTTTTCTTGGGACATCATCAGATAGTCTTAGAAGGAAGTTACGTATGGAATTGAATAGTTTTAACTTGATATTTTTTGTTCCTCCAAAAGGGATGCAAAGCATTTTAAGTTGATCTGTAATTTTCATTTCGCGTTCAATCCAACTGAATTCATCACTGCATACTATTTCCAAAAGTGCCTTAATCCCTTCTCCGTGAATCAGGGCTGCTTTTTGCCTTGATGAAAAGAGTAATAAGTCGACAGAATCCCCTGCGGGTTTTAATGCCTGATATCCGTAAAGCGGTATACTGTTTTGAGATGATACCAGACTGACACAATCCTGCAAATCCCCAAAAGACCACTCCCTGATCCCTTTTAATTCAAACTTATGAACCATGTTCGTCCAGTAGTTTGAATCCATTTTATTTTCTTTCGATTCTGAAGTCTCCAAAACAGCCCCGCCTCTTCCTTCTCTGATAATTTTCCCTTTTTTATCTATCAATTCAATTCTCATTACCAGATGATCCGGCAACTGAATCCGGGTAATTAACTCCAGATCTATTTCTATTCCGTACAATTTGTAGATTATACGTGAAAAGCAGCTTTCGAAAGTTTCTTGAGAATAATCAAGACAGGAAACAATTTCAGCGATTTTTTCGTTAACAGGCATCAGTTTTTTTCTTGTATTCTTTGGCAAATTTCTGATTATTTCCCGTACCTTTGATGGCCACAATGGTGGAATAAGCCATGAAAACAGATTCTCAGGAACAATTGAAATCTCATTTACAGGGATTCTGACAGTTACTCCATCCCTTTCATTGCCAGGAACAAAATCATAAGACAAAGGAAACTTTTTTTCTCCAATAGAAAGATGATCGGGGTATTCCAGGATTTTAGGGATATCGCTTGTTAAAAGATCTTCCATCTTCATAAAAAGAGATCTTTCATTTTTGTTCTTGAAAAGATAACTTTTCAGATCCCTTACAGATGTCACGCCCTTTAATTTCCGGAAATAAAACTCGTAAACAGCATTTTCACCCGCAAACAGGGAACGTGTCCGAAGCTTATCTTCCATTTTTTCGATTTCGCGGCGCAATTTCTTGTTATTACAGTAAAATTTGAAATCTGCATTCAACATTTCTTCAACCAGGCCTTGTTGAATAAATACCGATGATGCTTTTTTGGGGTTGATATGCCCATAATGAACTCCATCATGCTCCGCTACAGGCAACCCAAATAATGTAACCCTTTCTTTGACTCTGACAAACCCGGTTTCGCTGTCAAACCATGGTTCACTGTACGTACGATTACAAAGGTGACCCCCAAGCTCTTCAATCCATCGTGGATCAACCGGGGCAACTGTTCTTCCAAACATCAAACTCGTTTCTACAATTTCATGACACATTATCCATTCCGGTTTGGATTTATTAACCGATGAGCCAGGAAAAATAAACAGTTCCTTTCCTTTTGTACCCTGATAGGAAGATGACTGTTCCTTTTTTCTTGCACAATTAGAAAACAGTCCTGTCAACAGGGATCTATGAACAGCATCATTTGATGCAGGTATACTATTAACACGAAACATCCTCATTTTATCTGTTATTTCACAAAGCTGATTATGAACATCATGCCATTCTCTCATTCTGACACAGGAAAGGAAGTGGTCAGCACAGAATTTTCTCATTTTATTCTGGGTTTTTAATCTACTCCATTCATGATGATACGTATCCCAAAGTCTCACATAGGTAAGAAAATCAGAACCCTGAACAATAAATTTGCGATGCATCAGGTCTGCCTGCTCCTGTTTTTCCAGTGGACGTTCTCTGGGATCAACTATAGAAAGTGCAGACGCAATAATTCGGACCTCCCGCAATGCATTTTCTTTGTTTGCAGCAATGACCATTCTTGCGATATGAGGATCAAGTGGTAATTGAGCCATTTGTTTTCCCAGTTTCGTCAATTTTTTGTTTTCACCAATTGCCCCCAACTCACGTAAAGCCGCATAACCTTCATTGATAGCCTGATGTGATGGAGGTTCCAGAAACGGAAACTTCTCTATATCACCCAGGTTATGTGCAATCATTGTCAATATTACACCAGCAAGATTACATCGCTTGATTTCAGGTGCAGTGAAAGGATTTCTGCTTAAAAACTCCTCTTCACTGTATAATCTTATACAGATTCCATTTTCGACTCTTCCGCACCTTCCTTTTCGCTGTTGTGCTGACGCCTGAGAAACAGGTTCAATTGGAAGACGACTGGTTCTAAGCTTTGGAGCGTATCTGGGAATACGGGCAAGCCCTGTATCAACTACAAAACGAATTCCTGGAACAGTTATTGATGTTTCGGCAATATTCGTTGCAACAACAATTTTCCGCTTACCGGATGTCTTGAAAATCTGTTCCTGCTGTGAACGCCCCAGTTTTGAATAGAGCGGCAAGATCTCTATTTCAATGCCTGTTATTTCAGATTTCAATCGATTGCAACTTTCCCTGATATCATGTTCAGACGGCATAAAAACCAGAATATCACCCGATTCCTGAAAATCAAGGATATCGATTACTGCATTTATTGCAGCATCCAGATACGACAGATCCTGATTATTCTCCTCATGTGTATTCATGTATAATACTTCAACAGGATACATCCTGCCAGACACATTAATAACAGGTGCATTTCCAAAAGCTTTCGAGAAAAGTTCTGTATCGATAGTCGCAGAAGAGATAATTACTTTTAAATCGTTTCTTTCAGGTAACAACTTCCTGAGATATCCAATTATAAAATCGATATTCAAACTCCTCTCATGTGCTTCATCAATTATCAGAGTATCATATTTAAGCAGATACGGATCATTTTCGATTTCTGCCAAAAGAATACCGTCTGTCATAAATTTTACACATGTATGGTCTGAATCATAATTACTAAACCGGATCTTATACCCGACCTCTTTACCTATTGTGCAGCGTAGTTCTTTGGCTACATATGCTGCAATGGATACCGCAGCTATTCTCCTTGGCTGTGTGCAGCCAATTTTGCCATTTTTACCTCTACCTGCTTCAAGACAAATTACAGGAAGCTGAGTAGTTTTTCCAGAACCGGTTTCTCCTGCTACTACAATAACCTGGTTTTCATTTAACGCCTGAAAAATTTCATCCTTGCGATCTAATACAGGAAGATTTTTTGTATAATGAATTTTAGGACGCAATATATTATCTTCATTTTCTCTTGAACAATTTTTGCTGGCATTTTTTAAAAAGGTCATTTTGGTATTACGATTTCAGAAAGAATGGATTTATTTTTTCTTTTTTTGATTTTTAAAACATTTTAACGTTAAAATATCACAATATTATTTAGACCAACTTCTAATATATTAATAGATTAGATTGGTTGAAAACCATAATTCAATCTATACATTATCCAAAAGGCACTATAATGGACAAAAAACTGGAAGTAGTTATAGTTGATGATGAGATACAGATAACTGAACTACTAAAAACATTTATCCAGTGCTCATCACAAAACAGTAATGTTCACACATTCAACGACTCAAGTGAAGCACTTAAATTTATAACCAGTAACAAAGTGGATGTTTTAATTACTGATTATAAAATGCCAAAATATAATGGACTTCAACTTATGGAGTCATTGCCTCCTGAAGTAAAAAAAATACTGATTTCTGGATATGTATCAGAAATTGCAGAAGAACGCCTTCTGAAACTGGATGCTGTATTCTTCGAAAAACCGGTTCCAATGAAAGCTCTGGG
>JAAYEB010000017.1 GCA_012728995.1 Fibrobacter sp.
GTTGCGATTTCTTTTAATACCAGATCACCTACCGGATGTCCATAAGTATCGTTAAAGGTCTTAAATTTATCTATGTCCATAAGGAGCAACGATACCGAATGCCTGTATCTTTTTCCTCGTTCGATCTCTTTGGCCAGTATTTCCTGAAAATGGCGATGGTTGTTTAAACCTGTAAGCCCATCAGTAGTAGCCAATCGTTCCATCTGGCTGTAAAGTATAGCCCGTGTAAAAGCAACACTTGCATTCTCAATAAGAGTTGCCAATATTTGTACTGTATCATTTCCGAATTGATTTATCTTATCGCTTTCGATCGAAAAAAGGCCCCTGCACCTGCTTTCATCATCAAGAATCGGAAAAATTATCAATGAACGAGTTTTTGCATTTTTTGGTTCATCGGGAAAAAAACGATAATATTTTGTCTGATACTGAAGAAAATCATCGATGTTAATCATTTTCCGCTTCTGGAAAACAAAAGAATATAATCCGGAATTTATTGCAAACTCAAGTCCTTCCTGAATGTCTGTACTTTCACCAGCTATTTTATATATCAATCCACTTTTTTTCTTATCATTGAATACTATTGCGATCTGACGGGTACAGGTAACAGCTAATTGTACAACTTCAAAAAGCACATCAAAAACATCATCATACTTCAGAGCTGTTGTAAACTTATGACTAGCCTGGTAAAAGATCTGAAACATACGTGCAGATTGTTCCTGATACAATCTCATACGTGCATTTGTAATAAGTGCCGCCGCAAGTGAAGAAAATCTCTTGAGCAGCTCTTTATCCTGATCCCTGAAAGCTTTTTTATCTAAACTATCCAGCACTAGCGTTCCCAATAACTCTTTTTTATCCGAAATAATCGGTACTGCTATTATGGAATTAATCCCCTGTGGCTCTGTATAATATTGTAATACAGAATTATAGAATGAAAAATCTCCACTCATGAATGAGCGTTTTTCTGTTCCAATTCGCCCAACGATACCTTCACCAATACCAACAACGACCCCTTTTGCTATACATTGACTTCTAGACTGAAAAGAATTCAGCTCGAATGTCTTATTGTTTGGATTATAGATAAAACCTAAAGCTGAGTAGGCCTTAAAATTCCGGCTCATAAAGTATACGACACTGTATAATAATTCCTGAATATTTTCTTCGTGTTTTTGTTTGAATTCAGAAATGTAATTTATTGAAAACATCTGAGTTTTTGTTGGAACCAATGTTTGATCCTGCTCATAAAAAAAATCTGTTTCGGGCGCTGGTTCAATTTTGTGTTCTCTTTTAAGGGTATTCTGTTCAAAAACATCCGTTTCAATTCTTTTTTTAGCAACAATAACAGATGGGACAAATCCGGCAAACAAAAGTATCGTCCCAGGAAGTATTGAATTTTTTGCTAATATCAGAAAACTCACGATTAATTCAGATTGATTATTGTTATAATGTAAAAAGAAATTGTATCCCATTTCAGCAAAGAATATTACTATATACGATAAAATCCACGATCTTTTTTTACCCAATAACGAGATACTGCTAACCACCAAAAGATAAAGTAGTGGAGTTTTAGTTTCGGGTTCCGAGTTACAGGAAGCATGAACAGCAAAAACTGCAAGTACAGTTATCAGAATTGAAATGCTTAGTTGAAGTTTATAGTATGGATTTTTGTGTATTTCCAGAACAGTTACAAGTATATAACCAATAATAACCGCAGAAATGATCTCAAATGTATAGGGTAGAATATCATAATTAATAGAACGCTTAATAAAAGCTGCAACCAGTATCCCAGAAAGTATAATTTCAAACATATTAAGAATTTTCCTGGATACCATAAAGTCAAATTCCGCATTTCTAATTGCAAAAACCTGTTTCATTCCAATAACTGATGCTAAATGCTTAATACTGATTATTCATTTCAGAAACTTTTTATATTTTTAAAAAAGCTAATTTTTTGATCTATTTTGATTTATATTTTCTTCTATAGAATAATTTTATATTCCTCTTTTCCGGTTTTAACCAGTTGTTATTTTCCAATTTTATAATATGATACAGAAAAAATCAAAGTGTTCAGATCAGCTTCGCTGTGCCTTCTATACATTTTTAGGGCAAAGACGCTCAAGAAAGTTACTGGCATTTGCACTAAAAGCACGTTATCGAACCTCCAAGGTTCGTTTTCCAGTTAATATTTATGAAACTAAAGAGATTTTGATTATTCTTCCAGAACAGCATCTTGATGTTTTACATCAACTTAAAAATGTAATCTCACTCATTAAACTTTTTAAACATGCAACAGTATCTATTGTATGTGAACACTCTACATCATCATACATTAAGATGATACCCGGACTGAATATCATAGAATATGACCGCCAAGAAAATGTGTCCTTTTCTGCATCTTTAGTTAAAGAGATCAGAGAATTGAACCATATAGATATCTGTTTCCTATTAATTAAAAATCCAGACCTTCCTCTACTTTATCTGGCAGGAGCAAGTGGTGCTGATATAAGGACAGGTTACTGCGAATCTGGAGGCTTCCCCTTCCTCAATCTTCAAATTCGCCCTGATACCAACAAAAAATATCTTACAGACTGGAACTGCTCTATTGCAAAACTTTTTGGAGCCTCACCTGAAGATGTTCGTTGGAGTGTTGCCCGAAAAACGATAGACGAAATTAACCATCTCTTAAAAGAGTTAAAAATTGAAAAAAATGTACATTTAATTGGAATAGATGTAGCATTTTTGTTAAACCAGTTTGGTAATTCCTGGACAGAAATTCTTATTCAAAATCTTAAAAAACTCAATCCCGGTCAGCTATATTTTTATATTGAAGAAAAATTTCCAAGTTCCCAACTCCAATGGGTACAAAAACAAAACATACCGTTTCTGGGTAACTTATCAGCTTCAAGAACCGCCGCGTTGATCTCACGTTCACGACTTGTAATTACAGGCAACACAATGATTTATGCATTAGCTAGCTTGCTAAAAAAACCTGCTGTTGGTTTTTTTAGAGATGATGAAATTGAAATGTATTGTCCACAAACAGCTAACCTAATGGGGATTCCTTATAAAACTGTTTCAGAAGAAATGGTTTTCCAAACAATAACTCTAATTGCAAGCCTGAAAGACAAAAGAAAAGTTTAAACAACCTGTTTTTTCCGCCAAATATTTGTAGCATTACAAAAAACAACACTTTTTAATAAAAATGATGAGTTTTGTATTCCAACATGGTATAATAAATTCCCTATGCATTGATTCTTTTGGAGTTCTGGAAAAAGCATGTGGGAAAAATCAATAAAAAAGCTGCTTCTGCAGTTTAAAATTCTGGAATTTCGTGTAAAAACCTGGAAAAATGCACGGGAAATCTCGAAAGCATATGACCAGACCGTTTTAATAAAACCTGTTAAGTCATTTAATTTAAAAAAATTAACTTGGCAGTTCTCACGTCTGGTGCTTTTGATTTCAACAGTTTTCGCTATTGGAATATTTATGATTTATGGAGTTTCGAAACTAATTGAATACCATATTTCTGTGAATCCTGATGCTGCTGTTTTGAATCTTGAAATACCCCCTCTCACAAAACCGCAGCTTATTCAAAATGATTCAGAAAATATCTACTTACAAGTTGACGAAAGCAGTGATTCGTTGAACAGATCTTTTAATAAAAGAGATAAACCAGACATCTTAGTAATGGCAGCATTGCCCTTCGATTTTATTATTGTTGCAAATAAAGCATATAAACAGATGTACTTACTTGAGAAACAGGCCAATGAATGGAAAATTATCCGCAGTTATAAAATGGCTATTGGGGCCAGAGAAGGACAAAAACGACGTGAAGGGGATAAACGTACTCCTGAAGGTACGTACTTCATTGTAGGAAGGAAAGAAGGATATGAGCTGTCATCAATTTATGGACCTTTAGCGTATATACTTAATTACCCAAATGAAGAAGATATCAGGGAGGAGAGAACTGGAAGCGGTATCTGGATTCATGGAACTGAGAAAGATTCTGTTCCCATTCAAACCAAAGGATGCCTTGAAATACCTAATGACAAATTGCTTGAACTTTCTTCATTCCTTAAAAAAGGTATTGGTACTCCGGTAATAATTGTTGATTTTCCAGAGGAACCAAACCCTCTTGCCATACCAGATTATTCAACACTCGAAAAAAAAAGTTGTGAATTCCTGAAAAAGGAGAGTATCAAAACAGAACTGTTTTCGACCATTTTATCAGAATGGAAAACAGCCTGGGAGTCCAAAGATATCAATATTTATCGCAATTTTTATGATACAAGCCGATTTAAAGGACAAGGATTAAGCTGGAATTCCTGGGAAGAACGTAAAATCCAGACATTTAAATTATATCAGACGATAAAAATTGATGTTGACTCTATATTTATTTCTGATTTCACATCAAATTATGCAGTTGTTAAATTTTTGCAGGAATTCAAAACTAACAAAAACCGGATTGAAGACGGAAAAGTTTTGCATCTAATCAATGATAATAATTCATGGAAAATTATACAGGAAAACACATGTCCCAAAGAGGAGATCCTTTTATGATGTTCTCATTATCAAAAAAGAAAGATATCAGGGATCCACAGCAATTGGCTGAAGCTCTTGATAGTCATCTGAATGAAATTCAGGAAATCCTAAGAAGTTCACGTAATGAAAAAGCAGAACTTCATTCTTTACTGGCATCAGTTGAAAATTCACGAGCCCAGGTTCAAAACGAGAACCATTCCATTGACAAATTGAAGGAGGGCATAGAAAATCTCCATCATGAATACGATTCAGCCAAACTTCGTATTAATGATATTTCTTCTACCACGAATCAAGTTGAGGGCATGCTAAAGAAAGCCTTGTCATTTGAAAACCGTATTGAAAAGGTTGAAAAAATTGTAGATAAAATTTCTTCTAATGAAGAGTTTTTGGATTCACTCTCAGAAAAAGTAGACTCAGTATTAAAACGACTTAGTAATAATGATGGAACATTGTTGACCGATGGCCTCAAGGGAATTACTGAAATTGAAAGTCGTCAGACAAAAGCACTCCAGGCGATTGAAAAGCTTGAGAAAAGACTTAACAGTTTCTCTCAGGATGCCTCCAAAACACAATCAGAACTTAATGAAACCGTTTTAGGTGCCGAAAACATTAAAAACAAGCTTCATGAACTTGAATCTGAAGTCGACCGATTCAGGATTGTCAAGGAGCGGGTAGACAGTCTTAACAGCCTTTCTGAATATGTAAAAACAAAGATCAAGGCACTTGAAAATCAACGCATTGTTGTTGAAAAAGCCAACGAGGAAGCTGGTAAGCTGAATACACTTACATGGAGAATTGACGCTGATTTAAAACAGCTTCAAAATAAAGTATCATATCTGGAAAAAACCGAAAAAAACATTGGTCGAATAGAAGCAATGCTGCAACAAAGCCAGACTTCGATTAATGAAATAAGGCGATTTGAACAATTTATGGCTCAAACAACCGGTAAAATTGAGGAGATCCGAAAACTTGATGAAAAGTTTGATACAAAATTAGTAGATTTCCAGCGTAATAGTAAACATATTGATACCGTCAACGAAAAAGTTCATGAGATACAGAATATTGCCAAAAATACGGAAGCAACTCTTAATACGCTCACCAAGCATCAACAAATGGTAGAAAACACTCGTACACAGGTTATGGATTATGAAAAAGCTGCAGATAAAATAAGAGTTAAAATCGAAGAAGTAACTCAGGAATGGCAAACAATTGATACTCTCAGTGAAAAAATGAAAAACCTTGAATTACAGATGAATGAAATTGATTCAAGAATAGACATCGCACTTAATAAAGAAAAAGATATTGAAGGATTCGAGTCTAGAATTGGTGATTTACGCACTCTTATTGAAGATACATATCAAAAAGAGGAGATCATTCACAACCACAGAGAAGAAATTGATAAAACAAACCTACAAATCCAGTCTTTCTTTGAACGTGTAAATCTTTTACAGGAGAAAATAGAAGAATTAAGTCACCATGAACAGGAAATCGAATCTGTAGCAGCCAGCATTGACCAATTAAAACTTATATCTGATTCTACAAGTGACAAAATAAGACAAACAGAAGAAAAAGCGCGTATTATTTCTGAAGTAGAGAACAAAATTGAGAATCTTGGGAAAATGGTTTCAGAAATAGATGAACGCATTGCAACTCAGTTGCAGCGTAAAGCTATGATCGACAAAACCGAAAAACGGCTCGATCAGCTTAACTATTTGCTTGGCGATATAAACATGAAAATCCAGAGCCTAAGTAAGGATCAGAAAATTGTTGATGAAGTTTCCGAGCAATTGTCCGCAATTTCAGTTCAGTCGCTTGAAGCAAAGAACATGATGGTAAGGCTTACTGAAGAAAAACAAGTTCTGCTTCAGGAAGAGAACCGAATAGTTTCAATGCGAAAAGAACTTGAGGATTTGTTAATGTCAGTACGCAACAAACTTGACGAGTTCCATGTTGAGGTTTCTAAGATGGATGACTCTGCCAATAGTTATCAGAATAAATTTGTCCAGGTTTTTGATAACATTAACGGCTCTATTAAAACCATTGATAACCATAGAGAAAATATTTCAAAAGCTGAAAAGCAATTGTCTAATGTCGAAAAAATCTTAGATAATCTTAAGTCTGAAATGGAACATATCAACAGACGTTCTTCGAAAATTGATGCTATTGATTCACGAATTATCAATATGGACACTGTGGTTTCTGATATGGAAATCCGTATTGATGCGATTGACAAGGATAGAGAACTGGTAAATTCGACTCAGAAAAAAATCGATAACCTCACAAATATAATTAACAGTGCATCTAATGAAATTGAATTAATAGATAGTAAGGCCAAAGAAATTGAAAAGGTAAGTCATCAGGTTGAAGACTTGAATAATATCACCAATTCTGTTGAAAAGAGAATAAAGGAATTGGCACGAGAAAAACAAATCATTAAAGAAGCCGAAAATCGAATAACCAGCCTTAACCTGTTAATGGAGGATATTAAGGCAGGAATGAAAAATCTTAGCTCTGAAGAACAAAGGATTCAGGATGCTGTAGAAAAAGCGTCTGAATTGAGATTCCTTCTTGGTGAGGTTGAGACAAAACTTAACCTGTTTCGTATTGAAAAAGAGCGTTTAGCTGGTTAGGGTAGTTGCTATATTTCGATTTTGATTTTCGATTTTAGGGACGGACTATTTTTTTTCTTTAAATAAAGGTAAAAAAATAGTCCGTCCCATTTTCCCATTCTTGGTATAAATTTTGCA
>JAAYEB010000166.1 GCA_012728995.1 Fibrobacter sp.
AGCTTTTATGTTCAAAAAGCAGATAAATATAGGTCATCTTTCCCGAAAGCTGAATACTGTATAATATATCAGAAAAATGTTCAGCCAGTTCCTTGTCTATATATGAATCTTTGAGAATTGTCAGTGTCTTGAAATTCAGTTTCCTGCATATATTATCCGGCAGGTATTCCTTAATAAACGAGCCGGCGACCTCTTTTCTTGAAAAAGATTCCTTGAAAAACTTGTCATGTGGATTGAAGAGGGGTTTATCATTATTCATGAATTTAATATAATTCAGCAGCATTTAAAAAGTTAGTGTCTATATGTGATTAAAGGAGTATACAGTTGATAGTGGGCCGTTGTATCTAATAGTTTTCCGATTATTTGTAATATTTGTATGATTATTTCTGATTGATTTCCGATTACCTGAAAAACAGTAACTATTCACAGGCTTCCACACGCCCCCAAACTTCAATCTAAACAATGTTTTATTCCTGTTTCGAATTTCGGATTTCTTATTTCGAATTTTTATTGCTATCGCGGGGGGGCGTGTGCGCTCGGCGACCATTATCATATGAAAAAAGTGTTATTTATTTTAGTGGCGTATGCGTTGGGCAGACAAAACAGATTTTAAAAGCATATAATGATTTCCAGATATTTCATAACCGAACAATAATAAAATCCAATACTGAACGTAATAAATTCGACTTTCCAAATTGTTAAGTATCTGATAAAAAAAGGTATACAGGAATTTTATTTGCAATGGTATTAAACTAACGATGTCTGATAGACAACAGGCAAACAATATCATATTAACTTGAATGGGGGTTTAGAAAATGCAAACTCTGCTGAGTCGGTGCCGGTATTTTTTACTGTTATCAGGCTCCTTTTTTGCACTTAACATATTTGCTGTTGATGTAATAAAGGAACTTGATTACGATCAATATTCTGGTACCTGGTACGAAATCGCCCGATTTCCTAACAAACACGAAAAAGGAATGGTCGAGGTCACGTCAACCTTTAAGCGCCGCAAAGATGGCAGGTATGAAATCATCAATGAGGGGTATAAAGGTTCACGAGGCGGGAAAAAAACAAGTGTCAAAGGTCTTGTGCAGGTTCCTGATCCGAAAATTGCCGGGAATATGAAAATAAGGGTCTGGTTTTTTACAATCGATTACAGGGTTATTGATGTTGATAAGGAAAACTATGAATATGCACTTGTCACAAGTGAATCCGACAGATACTTATGGATATTCTGCAAATCTCCGTTTATGGATCCTGATGTATACGAAAAACTCGTTGCCTCAGCAAGAGAAAAAGGCTTTGATACAGACCGGCTCGAGAGAGTTCCACAGGACGCAAATTGTGCAATTGTAGAACGCCAAAAAGAATCTGGAATTACCGGTTCCTGACTGCTTTTACAAAAGAGGTTTACGAGGGTTTTGCGGATCCGCAAAACCCTCTGGTATCTCCTTTATTGTATTTTTGACACCATAAAACTCATTTGCTTCTACTGCAAGTCTGAATCGTTGAAGATCTTCTTCAATACGATATGAAAAATCGGAACCTAGCATATCCGGTTTGCTGTCGTGCAGAAGCGGAAAGAAAAACTGCAATCGCAACTCTAAAAGTGTTGAGGAATCCTTCAATGAGGTTAATATCAGTATTCCTTTGTGAAATATATCCGGATTGTTTTCAGAGTGCCATTCCAGCCTGTTTTCATTTTCTTCAACTATCCTTACATCACAGATTACCCGTTCTGTCTGATCTGCCAAAAGACTTGTCCATCGCGAAACATGTGAACTGATATTTATTACATTCTCCAGAAAGTGAAGAATCCGTGGCAGATTCTCAAAGTTTCTCCAGATCCGCAAAAGGTCTTTTGCATTTTTATGAATTATAATTTTCTTTTGAACCCAAATCTCTTTTGGTTCCTGCATAATAATTCCCCTGAAGCGTTTATATCAGGGAATAGCAAATAACTTACCAGTGTTTCTGGTCTGTGGTGGTCCATGTTTTGCGCTCACAAGTGTCAGAAAACGGCAATTCTCTTCCAGGAAGAAAAGGGAGGAAAATATTTATGGAGATGCAGCCGAAACCGTTTGTCTGGCAGATGATTAAGGAGGCGGTCGAAGTCCATGGCAACAAAACAACTAATATCGCTGTACGCGACTGGATTCTGGAACATTACCCGGGTACAAATGTAAATACCATTCTCAATCAGATAATTGTTTGTACAGTTAATCACGAATCCCGTGTTCATTATAAGGAAAACAACAGACCAAGACGATGTGATGATATTTTCGATTTCCTTTACAGGTCTGAAGCCGGGAAGCTGGAAATGTATGATCCCAGATTACATGGTTTATGGGAAATCGCAGAGAATGAAAAAGGTGTTCTCCTGGTAAAAAAAGTAAATGAATCCCGGGAGAATAAAAAAGATGAAGTTTCGTTTGGAAGTGGTTATCTCGAAGGGCATCACTTAAGAACATATCTCGCAAAAAATCTTCACCTGATTGAAGAAGGGATACAATTATATGTAGATGTTTTTGGTAATGACGGTGTGGAGTATCCAAGTGATTTCGGGCCTATTGATATTTTAGCTATTGATAAGCAGGGAAGATTTGTTGTAATTGAAATAAAAACAGAACGTTTCACAGATGTTTCAAGTGGACAAATTCTTAAATTTCGAAACTGGGTCCGACGCCACCTGGCTTCCGGAAATAAAGTCCGCGGTTATCTTATAGGTTCAGAAATTCCTGAACATATCCGTTATTCGCTGGCTGATTGTGATGATATTTACCTTAAGGAATATAACTTGAGCATTAAACTCAAAGATATTCCCGGTATTTCAGATCTTGATACCGGAAGCGAATCGTCTTCAGAAGTTAGAAGTAATATCAGAAGTTTCGCCCAGACAGCATGATTTCAGGATATCGGAAATGAATCTCTTATACTGCCGGGAGCGCGCTGTCACCAGAATGGTTTTATAGCTGTGTGAAAGTCATGTCAGCCTGGCTTTTTCGTGGTCAGAATTCGGGGTTGGTATCGGAATCGAGTTATGTAAACAATGAATATAGAATCGATCCCGATCCGGAGTTTCGAGCTACGCCCCCCTCCGATTTCGAGCTCATAACACGAAACAAAAACGCATTACAGAACGTTTGATTTAATTCACAATCCGTATTTCGTATTTCTTGCCTCGATTTAATCTTATAGGTAAATGCAATTCCTCAATATGCCACTTTTGCAAGCGTATTAATAATAGAGATAATATCTGGTATGATACAGTATTTAAACAGAATTTGCGGGAGGGCATTTATGGCTGCGAAAATTCTAATAACCGGTGCAACCGGAGCGGTAGGCAGGGAATTGGTAAGAGAGCTGGTGCAAAGAGGTAAAAATGTCCGGTGTGGTATTCATCAGCATCAAAAATCTGAATACATAAAAATGACCGGTGTTGAAGGGGTATCTCTGGAGTATGGGGATTTTGCAACCATCGACAGGGCTCTTCAGGAAATTGAGACAATTTTCCTTTTGATGCCATTTGCCAGAGAACAGGTAGAGTATGCAAGAAGGATGATAGACCGGGCTGCACTTTATGGAGTAAATCATGTTGTTTATGTTTCGATGTTGGGTGCACAGGAGTATCCGGGTACAAGTTTTACACGTTGGCATTACCGAATAGAGAAATATCTCGAAAAATCATCAATTCCCTATACCATTCTTCGACCAAATATGTATATGCAGAATTTTGTTCGTTACGTACAGCCTTCAGGAAGTTTTATCTATCTTCCATTAAATAGTGCACGGGTGAGTTATATTGATGTCCGTGATGTTGCATCAGTTGCTGCAGAGATAATACTTGCCCAAAAGGAGCATTTTGGCAATACTTATGAATTAACTGGTCCGGATTCTTTAACACTGGATGATATTGCTGATATTCTTACGTCTGTTATTGGAACCCATATCGGGTATATCAATATCTCCACAGAAACAGCTCGTCATATCATGGAAACCCTTGGAACTCCGCAATGGATGGCTGAGGGGATGTTGGAGTTGTATTCTTTACAGCGAGCAGGCAAACAAAGCAATGTAAGTGATATTACAGAGCAGATTACAAACAGAAAACCCAATAATTTTGAACAGTTTGCAAGAGATTATTCAACAATTTTTAAAGCTATTATAGAACATGAGCATCATATCAAAATTAGATAAGAAGAAAGGGTTATGTAAGGGGAGTAAAAAATCGGTTTTCAAATAAACAGGAAATAAGGACACCTGTTCAAAATGAATCAGAGGACAGGTATTTGATCTTAATGGCTGAAATGAAACTGGTAAAGCGGCTGTTTTTTAAGATTTTTTTTATTTAAATAGCACCTGTTTGGATATACTGTTTTATACATGGAGTCTGCCAGCTTGAGCGTGGAACACAGGAGTATAATAAAGTCACTGTGCCTGTTTTGAAAATTTATTTTGGACAAAAGTGACATTATAGTATATTTAGTAATTCCATTCGCGTTCTGCGGAAGTGGTGGAATTGGTAGACGCGCTAGGTTCAGGACCTAGTGGGTGCAAACCTGTGGGGGTTCGAGTCCCCCCTTCCGCATAATCCTTCCCTGCCAGATTCAATACAATGCAAAAAAATACAATAGAAATACTTCCTAAATCGGTCATAGAAAAAATCGCTGCCGGAGAAGTGGTCGAGAGGCCATCATCAGTTCTTAAGGAACTTGTCGAAAATTCAATTGATGCAGATGCTACTAAAATTGATATAACAGTAGAAGATAGCGGTTTTTCTCTTCTTAAAGTGGCAGATAATGGAAAAGGAATGAACAGTGACGACCTTTCGAAATGTTGTCTTCAGCATGCCACAAGCAAGATAAGAAGTGCTAATGAGCTTTTTTCCATTGTGACTATGGGGTTCAGGGGTGAAGCTTTGGCAAGTATTGCTGCTGTAAGTCGCACCAAAATAGCTTCCAGTAATTCTTCAGATGGTTTGGGGTATGAAATAGCTAATGATGGTGGTGTGCAAACATCAATAAAACCATGTCCGCACAACAGGGGTACAACTGTTTCCGTAAGGGATCTTTTTTACAATGTGCCTGCAAGAAAAAAGTTTATGAAAACCCGTAGAGGTGAACATCTTGCGATCGTAAGGATGCTGGAGCAGTTGGTAATTCCTTTTTCTTCCATCCATTTCACCGTAACTATGGATGGTAAAAGAATATTTGATCTGCCATCTTCAAATAATCCCACAGAAAGAATCGCCTCTGTGGCAGGTGCACAGTTTGCAAAAAAACTGATAATGTGTCAGGGATCGGCTTCAGGTCTTGATGCCCTTGTTTATGTTTCTACTCCTGAGGGGTTGCGTCAACGGCCCCGTTTCCAGAGCTTATATGTTAATTTAAGGAGAATAGATAATGATTCTGTATCCTATGCTGTAAAAGAAGCTTTTTCCAAATTTCTGGGATTCAATTACCGTCCTTCATTTTTCTGTTTTCTCGATATTGATCCATCAAGAGTTGATGTTAATGTACATCCCACAAAGCAGCAGATTAAGTTTGATAATGAAAGGGAACTTTTCGGTTTTGTTTATTCCATTGTAAAAAAAGGGATTTCCGGGCATATGGAAAAATCAACTAATCCTGTTGCTCAAAATAGGGATCAAACTGGTAACGAACTCCATAAAGATGCTTTTTCGGATGATCAACAGGATCAGGCCAGTTTTGAGATGTCTGACAGTTTTGAGAAAACTGAAGATAGAGTTTCACAAACAATACTCACGTTTCCATCAATGTCTAAAACCGAAGAAAAAGAGGTTGACCTTTCAAAAGACAGCAGTATACAATTATCCAGTGTGGAACAGAACTGGGATTTAATCTCCTGTTATCAGATTCATGGGGTTTTTATCCTTGCGCCTATTAAAAACGGAGTAATCATAATAGATCAGCATGCAGCACATGAAAGGGTTTTATTTGAACAGGCACTTGAAGACATTAAAAGGGGCCGGTCGGCTTCACAGCAATTACTGTTTCCTATAGTGGTTGAACTTTCACCTACAGAAAAAGCGGTAATTGAGTCTGGTAAACCATATTTTTCTGCCTTTGGTTTTGATGTTGATGATTTTGGTGGGCAGGCAGTGTCGATTTCTGCCATTCCTGCGTTTTTAAGAGATAGTGCAGTGGAAGATACTGTAAGGGGTATGATAAAGTATCTTCTTGAAGGTAGAAATCCTGAAGAATTTATTGAACCTGAACGCAGATTCGCAGCGGCTTTTGCTTGTGGAGCAGCCATAAAAGCCGGACAGAACCTGTCGCAGGAAGAGATGAATGCTCTTTTGAACTCTCTTTTTTCAGCTAAAAATCCTTATACCTGTCCACATGGGAGACCTACTCTGGTAAGAATTTCGTTGAATGAACTGTCACGACGTTTTTTGCGTTAGGGGCTGCATGATGAAAAAAAAGGATCGGGCAATCAGTGTAAAAATCAATGTCCCGCAGCACTTTTCTGGTTCTGATGTAAAAAAACATGCTCAGGAGATTTTACAAACATCTCAGAATCCTGAAAATGCAGTTTTCGTTTTTGACTTTGAAAACTGTCTGCTTGTTGATAGTTCTGCAATAGGCGCCCTGATTTCACTTACCAAAGAGTGTCGTTCAAAGGGAATTAAATTAATTCTTAAAAATATCAGTAACGATTTATTTAAACTGTTCAGGGATACAGGACTGGAAAAAATATTTACAATAGAAAAAACCGGTGTGATAAAAGAAGCTGAAATCGATCTTTTTGACATGTCTTCTGGCACTCAGCTTAGTATCAAAAAGGAGTTCCTTGGTGATATTTGCATTTTTATCATGAGTGGAGTTATGAATTATCCTTCCGGATCAGACTATTTTAAACAGCAGTTTCTTCTTGCTCTTAATCAAAGCAGAAAAATAATCCTCGAAATGGAAGGACTTTCTTCTTTTGACAGTCTCAGTATAAGTTCTGTTCTTGGTATGAACAATCTGCTAAAAAAAACCAGTGGAAATCTATGTATCTGTGGTGCAAATTATATTATCAAAGACATGTTTTTTACACTTGGTATCAATGAAATTGTGCCGATTTTTGATAACAGGCAACATGCACTGAAAAAATGGAATTCAAGATATGTCTGAAAAATTAAAGGCCGGATCGGTTGCGGTAAGATCTATCGGATGCAGGACAAACCAGGAAGAGATGACTGCATTGAAGTATCAGCTTCAGGATCAGGGTTACAATGTTGTGGAGAACTGTGCTGATGCCGATATTGTGGTTGTCAATACATGTACAGTGACTGCCTTTACGGAAGTAAAGACAAAAAGGATGATCAAAAAAATCCATCAGCAGGCACCTTTGGCAAAAATTATGGTGACTGGATGTATGGCGCAGAATAAACCGGATGAATTCAAAACTATTCAGGGAATCAACTGGATTGTTGGAAATACATTCAAAAACAGAATTACATCAATTGTTCAGAATTCTTCAAAAGGTGTTTACCATTGTGAATTTGATGAAAACTGGAAAGACTCTCAACCAGAACAGATCCTAATTAAAAAGATTCATCCTGGTGGAAAAACAAGATTTCCTGTAAAAATCCAGGAGGGTTGCGATTTCGGATGTGCATATTGTATTGTGCCTTCTGTCAGGGGCCCTTCAAGATCTTATCATATGGATCAGATAATCAAAGTCTGTTACAATGCTGTTGATGCCGGGTACAAGGAAATCGTTATTACCGGAACCCACATAGGGCAGTTCCGTTACGGACTGGTTAATCTGATAAGAAAAATACTGGAAAAAAAAGGGGATTTCAGGATCAGGTTAAGTTCACTTGATCCAAGAGATTTAAGCAGTGAATTACTGGAGCTGATAAGTGACAATGAACGTGTCTGCGATCATCTTCATGTTAGTTTACAAAGTTTAAGCACTCAGGTTCTGAAAAGAATGGAACGTCCTTATGACAGCGTATCAGATCTTGTCGGATTATTAAATGAATTCAGGGAAAAATGTCCACATGGTGGTTTGGGTGCAGATTTAATTGCAGGTTTTCCGGGTGAAACGGACAAGATGTTTGACACAACGTTAAAAAGAGTTTCAGACCTTAATCTATCCTATGCGCATGTTTTCAGGTTTTCTGCGCGTCCTGGTACAAAGGCTTGTAATATGTCTGATCAGATTGATGAAAAAACGAAATCCATGCGAAGTTCACTGTTGCGTGAAGCTATTGAAAAAAGCAGAGCCTTGTTTATCAGAAACATGAAGAATGTTAAAAAGAGAATAATTGTTGAGTCAGAAAAACCTTGTCGCGGGTTGACTTCAAATTACATACATGTAGAAATTCCGGATTATGGTAAAGAAAAAAATTCATGGCTTGATGTGAATGTACTTCCTCAAACATGCGGCCGTTTATTTACAGCCAGGGTAGCAAGTGAGTTTTGTTATGATTAAAAGTTCCGAATCAGAAGATCTCAGGGGACGTTACCAGCGGGTAATCGAGAATATTGATAATCTGCCTTCTCTTCCTGCAATCGTTACCAAGCTGTTGCAGATCGTAAACTCGGCTGATTCGTCGGCTGATGATGCTGCTGTACTGATTCAGAAGGATCCGGCATTGACAAGTAAGATGATCCGTCTTGCAAACAGTGCTTTTTACGGAATTCCCAGAAGTATATCTTCTGTTAATAGTGCCGTGGTAATTCTGGGTTTCAATACTATCAGATCTCTTGTGCTTAGTGCATCTGTCATGAAAATGTTTAGTGGCCCGAAGTATCAGGCTATCAATAAAGAAAGATTCTGGAAACATTCTGTAGTATGTGCCATGTGCGCAAGGATAATTGTTCGTTATTTCATGAATATCAGGATGATGGATCCGGAAAGTGCATTTTGTGCAGGAATACTTCATGATATAGGTAAACTGATCTTTAATGAGTTTGCTTATGAGGATTATATGGATGCCTGTGAATATGCCAGGAAATATTCTGTACCGCTCATTGAAGCAGAGAGCAGAATGCTTGGTACCAATCATGCAGAGATAGGAAAAATATTGTCTGATAAATGGGCTTTGCCGCTTGATCTTGAATATTGCCTGGTTTATCATCATAATCCGGGTGGTGCAGATAATATTTCAGAGCTGGTTGCTACGGTGCATCTGGCAGATGTCATTGCTCATCAGATTGGAGCAAAACTATGGGATGATGAGTATTGTGAAGATGAGTGGGAAAATACAAGGACATTGTTACAAATTACTGATGATGACTTTAAAAAAATAATGAATACAGTTTCCGAAAATCTGGAAAGATCAGATGAATTCATAAATATTATTACCTGAATTGTCTGATTTGGGGTAATAAACAGCGTTGGAGAAGTGGTGGAAAAAAAGGTTTTTGAAAAAGCAGTTAGCCACTTGCCATCTCTTTCACCGGTAATCCGTCATGTATTATCAGTAATTAGTGATCCTGATTCTTCTTCAACTGACGTTGCCAGGGTATTGAGGCTTGATCCGGTTATTGCCGGAAAAATCTTAAAGTTGGCAAACTCTGTATATGCCGGCATACCATCAACGGTTTCCTCTTTAAAAAATGCTGTAACTTTCCTGGGGCTTAAAAGAATCAGTTCTCTTGTTCTCGTTTACGGGTTCAGAATTGATTCAGATTGTTCTGCGATGCCTTTTTCTCTTAAAAGATTTTGGCGTCATTCGGTTTCTGTTGCATTGGTAGCTGAGTCAATTGCCAGATATTTGAAAAGGTATGGAGTTATTGATACTGATGAAGTCTTTTCTGCAGCCCTTCTTCATGATATTGGAAAACTGGTTTTAGGGGTAATTTCACCGGAAATGATTTCTTCCAGCCATAACAGGGCATCTAGTGAAACAATTCCTTTTTATCGCGCAGAAGACGAAAAAATTAACCACATTAATATTGGTGAGAAACTTGCCGAATTTTGGCATCTGCCTGCTGATCTGCAGGCTGCTATTGCAGGACATCACTGGCACATTGTACCGGATAACTATCTGAAATTACTGTCCATTATTCATATTTCGGATATTATGGTACATATTTTAGGATTCTCTGTTTTTGAGAATGAAATGGTACCTGCGATTGAGGAGCTTGCATTGCGTGAAATACAACTGCCTATTGAGAGGTTAAGAGTTGTTGTCGATACAGCGTTGGATGATCAGAAAAAAATTGAATCGGTTCTCGAAATATTTGAGACCTGAATAGGGGCAATTTTTTTTGATCATCTTGGTTGCAGAGAGCAATGTAATTTTAAAATAAGATGATTGTATGTAGAAAAAATGAATAAAAGCTCTCGGAGAAGAAGGACTGGGTGAAGAAGGTCAAAGAATAATTTCCAAATTTCAATAAGAAATCAAATCACAAACAAATTCGAATATTTAAAACTCAATTTCACAAAGCCGAATAAAGTGACATTTTATTCTTAATTGTTCAATTCAGTAAAAATTAAAAATTTGTAGTTTCCATCTTATTGTTTCCGATTATTTCTTATTGATTCTGATTATAAATTGGAACTATTCACAGGTTTCTACACGCCCCTGATATCAGTTGTTATTTTATTTTGGTTCTGTTTCGTATTTCGTATTTCGTATTTTTAATAGCTGCCGCGGGGAGGAGGGCCTGTGCGCTCGGCGACCATGAAAATCTTTTAACAAATTTCGGGTTTAGCACTTGGGTAATATAAAAGATAAAAACAAGTATAGCCGTATTGCTCATTATGTAGTTCTTAAATATATTAAGACCGGTTATTAATTAAAACAGGAGAAAAGAATATACTATGAATCTGTTTACTCGCTTGAAGGAGGGATTAAGTAAAACCCGATCGCAGATTACTTCTATTGTTGGCAGTGACAGCAATTTTGGTGAGGAGTTTTATGAATCTCTCGAAGAGGCAATGATCAGTGCTGATATCGGTCTGGAATTGTCGCTTGAGATTATTGATCGTTTAAAATTTGAAATCAACTCTTTAAAAATAGATTCAGTTCATGAGGCTTATACCATATTCAAGCAAATGCTGGCAAAGGATCTTGATGTTATTAAAATGCCTGAAGAGTTTCCGCCAAAACCGTGGGTAACAATGGTGGTTGGGGTAAATGGTGTAGGAAAAACAACTACTATTGGAAAAATGGCTCATGAACTTCGCCAAAGTGGTAAAAAGGTGATGTTGGGAGCTGCAGACACATTTAGGGCTGGTGCAATTGAGCAGCTCAGGATATGGGCACAGCGTACTGAATCTCAATTCGTTTCTCAACATGAAGGGGCTGATGCTGCATCTGTGGCATTTGATTCCATTGAAGCTGCAAAAGCCAGGGATACAGATGTCCTTTTACTGGATACAGCCGGACGACTCCATACAAAAGTTAACCTGATGAACGAGCTTCAGAAAATTGTAAAAGTTATACGACGTAATACACCTCATGCTCCTAATGAGATCCTTTTGGTCGTGGATGCTACAACAGGACAAAATGCTTTAAAACAGGCAAAGGTATTCAACGATATTTTGGGAATAACAGGTTTGATTATTACGAAACTGGACGGAACCGCCAAAGGGGGAGTAGCTCTGGCTTTAACCAAAACATTTGGTATTCCAATAAGGAAAATTGGTGTAGGTGAAGGGCTCGATGATCTTCAGGACTTTGACCCTATGGATTACGTAAATGCAATGTTTGGCGACATTTAAATCTTTTTTCCATACATTTTCTTGACATGAATTTCGGTAATTTCTGTTATTTGTGAAACAGATTTTTCAATCCGTATTAACTGAACCGAAATCATAACAAGAAATGCTGATAAAAGAGCTGCCAGACAGATAAAAATAAAAAGTATCATAATTCCTATAAAGGTGCTGAAGGGTTCATGGTGGGAAATCGCAGTTGTTTTTTTCTGTATCGATTATATCCAGCTAAAGCAATCATTGCTGCATTATCGGTGCAGAGTTGAGGTGATGGGAAACGGATATCTGTACCGAATCTCTTTTGCAAAGCATCTCTGAGGCTTTGGTTGCAGGCAACACCGCCAACAAGAGCAATTCTGCGTATTTTTGTACTTTTTACTGCACTCGCCAGGTTGTTGCTTAGTGAATCTATAACCGCTTTTTGAAACGCGAAACAGATCCTGCTTCGGTTTTCATTTATAAATTGGACATTTTTATCTTTAATGAAGTATTTGACAGCTGTTTTGAGACCCGAAAAACTGAAATTCAAATTATTTGATGAAATACGGGCAACCGGAAAAGTGATAGATTTTTCATTTTGAACCATGGATGCTTCAAGTTCAATAGAACGGCCGGCCGGGTAGGTGAAACCAAGCATTTTACCAACTTTATCAAATGCTTCACCAGCTGCATCATCTACTGTCTGGCCTAACAGTTCATATTTTCCAGTATCGTGTACTGTATAAATGGCAGTGTGTCCGCCAGAGACTACAAGGGCAAGAAAAGGAAATGAAAGATCGGGGTTCTCTAAAAGAACAGAAAAAATGTGCCCCTCAAGGTGGTTTATGCCGGTTATTGGTTTATTGAGAGTTGTGTGAAGACCAAGGGCAAAACTTACTCCAACAAGCAATGCTCCAGCCAGGCCCGGACTATCGGTTACAGAAATAAGATCAATATCCTTGATTTTAATATCTGTCTCTGCAAATACGGTCTCAGTAAGATGATCAATTTTCTCAAGATGGGCCCTTGATGCAATTTCTGGTACAACTCCACCAAACTGGCTGTGTTCGGTCTGTGAGTAGATTCCGTTTTTTATAACAGTAGTATCCCGAAGAATTGCTACTGATGTTTCGTCGCATGAAGATTCAATTCCAAGAGTAATCAAAAGCTGTTTTTTCTATGTTAAAAGTGAAAGTAGTAATGGTCTTTTTTTGATTATATTCATTAATTCATTATCGTAGTTAATAAATGAAAGACAGTTGCCCTGAGCAACTGTTAAATGACAGAGCTTTTCAAGATAGTCAAGCTCTTTTTCATATAGAAAATGGATGTTATTAAAATCGATAAAAATATGTGTGTTCTTATTCGAATGCAATAAATCTGATAACCGGGACCATAATGTTTTGAAATCAGCATCTTTGTTAAGTTCAGAAAAAAGGGGTAATGTAACAGGTTCAGATGATAAGTTCTGCTGATCGCTTACCACATCCAGAACATCATTACTGCTTTTTAAATACTCGCTATTTTCGTAATCATTAATTTTATTGTCGCTCAAACCAGTTTGTTCCGGTATCTCATAAGTATTTATGTTTTCAGTTTCTTTTTCAGAAATGGACATGCCTTCTGAAGTGTCACAATTCCCGTAAAGTGTAGCAGTATCATTATCAGTATCGGGGGTTAAAAGACCTTCTACGGTTTGAATCATGTCGTTTTTATGGCACATTATACTGTTTTGCTGCTCAAAAGATTGACGTACATTTCTTACAATCTCTATAGATTGTGGGTAGATTTGCTCATGATCTGTTGAAATTTCTGATGAATAGCTTTCTGGCTTCCCGGGTTCTTGTAATGAATTTTTGTTGTTGTTCTTTTTCAGAAGGTCATACTCTCTGGCTTTTTTCTCTATTTCAAGTTCCAGAGATGTCATTTTGGACGATAGCGAGTAAAGGTATATCCAGTCCACAACAGATAAGACAACCGAAAGGGCAACTACAACTGCTATAATAATATAAATCAAATAAAAACTGGGCATTGTTTCCTCATCATGGTTAAAAATTACTATAAAACTGATTTATTATCCAGTTTAGATTATTATACGTTTTTTGTACCATATTTTGTATTAAGTTTTTTTATCCTCTTTGGTATGAATATTTAAATATTTATATTGTTACCAGGTTGCTAATTCTTTAATCTGGAAAAAATGAGTGAACGATTCTGCAAAATATGAAATTCTGATAGTAGATGACGAAAAGAAGATTTGTGAAATACTTGGAGAACTGTTCAGGTCTGAGGGGTATATTGTCCGATGTGCATATAATGGAAAAGAAGCAATTGAGAGCATAAAAAAAAACATTCCGGATCTGGTAATATCGGATATTCAGATGCCACTCATGGATGGGTTTCAGTTGTTCAAGATTATAGATACCAGGTATCCATCAATCAAACATATTTTAATGACCAGTTATGATGTAGACAGATATATCTCTCTTATTCGTCATTACAACATTGGAAATATTCTGGTTAAAGGATCTGAATTCAGCATTACAGAAGTGAAATCCTATGTTGAAACCTTACTGACTGGTAATATTTTTGGTTTACAGCGATATTTTTCTGGAGAAAAACTCCATTCTGTTTCTTTATGCAGTTATGCAAAAGCCAAAGAGGTCAGTTGCCTGATCAGTAAAAAATTTAAAGGTGAAAAAAATATTTATCTTGAAATAGCAATAGATGAATTGATATCAAATGCTTTTTTTCATGGGGTTTTACAATTATCAGGATTACCAAGAGAGCTTTGGCCAGAACATGCTGTGATCGAAACTGACAAAGCTATTAAAGTAACCTGGGCATATGACAGAGAAAAAATTGGAGTATCAATCGAAGATCCACAAGGGAATCTAAAGAAGAATGACGTTCTTAAATGGTTGGACAGATGCAGGGCAGAAACGGAAGGTGAAGAACATGGGAGAGGATTTCTGCTGGTACGCAAACTGATAGACAGATTAATAATCAATATTGATCCTGGCAAAAAAACAGAGTGTATCATTATCCAATATTATAAGCACTGTTCTGCTAACCGAAACAAGCCTCTAATGATACATGAGATTTAATTTGGAATTTGATTCGGGAGCACTGTGCAGCATTAAATTAGTATTAGATTTTACAATCACACATATATGCAAAAGATACTGAATGTGGGAAAAATTACCTTGTTGTGGTATATCCATTTTTAATAAAGTGCAAAATATTGTGAATTTAAACACATTATACCCGGCATAATATTTGCTTTAATTTTACCGCTATGGTTGCTATGTTCCATGTCCTAATAATTGATGATGATGAGGAGTTGCGGGAGACGTTACGTAAGTCTCTTGCGCGGCTGGGTTGTGATGTAACTGTTTCACCAACTGCTGAACTGGGGATGGATCAACTGAAAACAAGAACTTTTGATGCTGTTTTCGCCGCTCTTTGTGTAAGGGATATGGGGGCACGCAGTATTGCAAGATGGGTAAAAAAGAATTCATCAAATACCAAATTTTTAATAGTAACCAGTTGGAAAGGGTATCTTGAATCCAATTTGCTGAAACTTGATGGAATTCATGATGTAATTCATAAGCCTGTTAAATTTGGTGAAATAAAGGATAAGGTTCTTGAACATCTGGGGTGAATGTTTAAAATAAGGTATTGTTCGATACTTTTTTTCCAAAATATTCATTAATTTCTTTAAAAACTGTTGCGCTTAAATGATTTTTTCTATATATTATAGATATCTGTAAAATTGTATCATGAGGTATTAAATGAATATTAAGAAGCTGTTTTTAATTTTAAGTTTTTGTGGTGTAGCTTCTTTTGCTCAACCGTCAGATACAGCTTCCAAGCAGGATCTCCAAAAAACAGAAATCAATGATAAAGAACAAAAAGAACAAAATAAAGAAATAAAGGGATTAAAAAAATCTCTTATTGTGAATAAAACTCCTACAACCTGGACAAAAATAAAAGATCTTTTTATGTAATAAGTAACAAGAATCTTTTTTTAATATTGCCCGCTGATGAATTACTCTCAGCGGGCATTTTGTTTAAGGATTCCAGTCTACATCTGATTTGATCCCGTAAAGTTGCTTTGTTATTGATCCGATACTTACTGAAATGCAGTATTCCTGAATTGGAACTTTTTTTGTGTGGTTTATTGCTGGAGATGCAGAAAATTCAAGTGAAATGAAAAATTTGTTTTCTGTTATTTCATTTATGCGGGGTATATAGTCAACAGAGATCCATCCTCGTAAATTATTAACGTTCGAATAAAAATTTTCTTTCCCGGTATAACTCTTATTGTATCCATGGATAAGATGGAGCTGTGGTCCTGCGGTTATATATCCGAATTTTGGTATATATGCCTGAATACCGATTATACCTGTTCCGTCATACCCTCTATAATGTGCATCAAACCTGTTTTTTGAAGAGAATATTGTTGCCTGCACAATGGAGGTAAATCGGAACAAATCATGTAAAAACTGAGGTGAAGAAATTTTAAGGTGAGCACCCCCGGAAAAACCATATTTACCATGAAAAACTGCAACAGTATCAAGACCTGTTATATAACGATCTACTTCAATTTGTGTTGTGCCTAAATTCAAACCGATTCCTAAAAATGATAAAGGTGTATATTCAATGCGAGCTGTGAATCGATTAAAAATTGCTGCAATCTCTTTATTGGTGATTGTATATCCACCAAGATGATATGCACCCCCTACGGAAACCCGTGCTTTTGGGAAAGCAACCGCCGGATTTGCCAGATTGGAAGCATGAACTGAAACTATGGCACTAAAGAGCAAGAAAATAAATAAATGTTTTTTCACAATTTCTAATCCCCACTTACAATTGGAAGTATCAGTTGTTCCGGAGTTTCGGTTACTATTCCCTGTGCTTCTGCCCATATCATTACCTCAATTTTCATTGCATCAGATTGCCCGTATATTATTTTGTTAGTTGCTACACCGTCTTTGGTTTCAATGGTACGGGTGATACTGACCGCTGTGTTGGGATCAAGCAGGCCGTTACCATTTGCATCAATGTCCACAATATTTAAGTTCGCATAAATTGCGTCCAAAGAGTCCAATGTGGCAAAATCAGATGAATCCTTAGCATTTCTAATTTCTGGATAGTAGTAAAAGGCAGAGTCGGTCAGAAGTCTTGTATAGGCTGCCAGATAAACAGGATCTCTGAGAGGTTCTATAGGATCAAAGTATCCGTTTTTATTTAGATCTATTAGTTTAGATCTACCGTTTACGATAATCGTTTTTTCTACTGGATCGTAAAAACAGTATTGGCGTATTCCATCACCGTTGATATCTTCAAAAGCTGGACCCAGTTCAAAAATACCATCCCCGTTTACATCTTCTCCACGGTTCGCATATCCATCTCCGTTGCGGTCTTCACCTGGATCGAGTTTAAAATTATCATTAAAATCTTCAAAAGGAAGCACTTCAAAAACAGTATCAATATTATTTATGCTGTTTTCATCAATATTGATCTTGAATATTTCATTGACAACTCCGGATATTTTAAGGCTGAATGTAACTTTGGTACCATCCACAACCGGATTGCCGTTTATATCTGTCACAATCGCAGCGCATGGAAGCACAAAAGTTCCGTCATTTGGATTTTCACCTTTCAGGACATTCGTAGCTACTGTTATATATTTGGGAGGACCTGCAATGGTGAATTTAACAGTATCGGATAAAATAGAAGAATTAAAATCACCTGCAGCAATCCAGACTTGTCGGTGAAAACTGGGAATTTTACCGGCTACAAGATATGTAGTAGCCGATCCGTCATCACTTGAAATCACAACCGGTGGATCGAGGTGTTCGCCACCACCGGGACCATTAAGAATATTAAATGAGATCCGTTCATCTTTTACTCTGTTTCCAAATTTATCAAAAGCAACTGCAGTGATTCTGGCACGATCACCATTAGTAGAAATGACTTCAGGGGTTCCATTCAGTTCTATATAAGCAATTTTGTTTGCCCTGAAATAGAGCTGGAATGATCCGTTTGTTACTTCTGATGATTTTCTGGCTAGAACGGAAATTGTTGATGTTGTTGCAAAATGTGGATTACGAGCAGTAAAAAATGCCTTGCCATTATTGTCTGTATTAATTGTTTTCGCAAATATGGTATCCATTTTACCTGCTGTTACACAGATTTCAAGAGTAGCATCAGGTACAGGTGTTTTTTTATCTCCTTCAAGATAGGTTACAGAAAACCTGGTTGAATCGGTACTGTCTGCAACGCAACTTTGGCCTGGAACTGTATCTATTAGTAATATGTTGGAGGAATAATTAATGAGAGCATAGGCTTGTGTACCAGCAGCCGAGATTGTGATTGTATCTATCCCTGAACCGGTTCCGAATATTCTGCATCTGGCTTCACCTCTGCTGTTGGTGTTTGTATCGGCAGATATGATTTTTGTTGCATCAAGCTTTTTTGAAAAATTTACCGGTTCACCGGAAATTGTCTTT
The DNA here is from genome assembly GCA_012728995.1 of Fibrobacter sp. Classification (GTDB taxonomy): domain Bacteria; phylum Fibrobacterota; class Chitinivibrionia; order Chitinivibrionales; family Chitinispirillaceae; genus JAAYEB01. The sequence goes on from JAAYEB010000166.1 coordinate 18,186, forward strand.
TGAGCTGCATCCGCAAGCATTATCACAACCGTTGATGTATCTTTGCCATTATGACTTATACTCTGAGGGCTGGCTGTTGCAGTCATGGTTACGCCTGTGAATTCAACAGGTATGGATTGTATCTTTGTTGGATCACTTTCTAAAACGGCTGTAACTGTTGCAACAATATTCCTTCTGTCGCTTCTGAGATATGCCTCAGCTTTTCCGTCAGAGTCAGTTTGTGCCTCTGATATAATTATTCCGGCAGTAGTAGAGAATGAGATCATGTCTCCCACAACCGGATTGCCATTTTTGTTTTTTATATAAACAATAACCGGCGATTTACTTACTCCATCAGCTGGTATGGCTTCAGGTCCCTGAATCACCATTTCTCTGGTTGTAATATATTGAATGGTGGTATCGGCAGAAGCGTAGCCGTTAGTGTTATCAAACGCGATCAATTCAAGTCGTAATCTACTTTCATGTGCAAGTGGCAAAATTGTAAAAGTACATTTTCCGAAAGCATCGGTTTTTTGAGACTGGGTTTGGGATGTATCGTCATTGTTTGCCGTTAAATAATTTGCTGTAAGCTTGATTATTCTGTTTTTAAGTGGTGTGCCTGAATTGTCTGTAAAAACTGCTTCAATTCGTGAAGTATCTATTGTTCCAGTCTGAAGCACAGTTTTATTGAGGGAAATGGAAAGAGAGAGATTCGAGACATTTAGCTGCAATATTGATTCGGTTCCTGATGATGAGATTTTCAGGGTATTGGAACCATTTTTAAGAGCTTTAATATATGCTAATGCTCTACCTTCGTAATTTGTACTGGAATCTACAGAAATTATTTGTAATACAGAATCGTCTGGTTCTGTAAAAGTGTAAAAAACCGCTGCTTTTGCAACATCATATCCGGATGCATTGATAAGATTAGTTGTGATTACAGCCGTATCTCCAATAATCAGATTCGTTTTATTGACCGAAACAGACAGTTTCATTCCTTTAAAAATGACTTCAATTTCATCACTAAGAGTTTGATCAGAAACCAGGTATGCTGTAATGTATGCAGTATCGTTGATATTGGAACTCACCAGAGTAGCTTTTGCAATTCCATCAGGTCCTGTTATGCTCTGTCCCGAATTTTGGGGATTGGAGCCATCACCAATAATGATACCGGCAGTTGTAATAAACTGAATATATTCGCCTGCAAGTGGATTATGATTTGGATTCAAAACTCTTACAGAGATATCTGTAACATCTTCTCCATCCGCTTTGATTATACTTTTTTCGGGTATAGCTTCAATCAGTTTTTGAATTTTATCCGGAGTATTGGTAACTTCGATTTGTATTGTAGTTTCAACTCCGTTTGATTTGAATGTCAGATCAATTTTTCCTGCAACAGTATCTGTAAAATGAAAGAGCGCACGTCCATTTTCATCAGATATTGCAGTTGTATTGACCATTTTTCCTCTTGAACAATAAGCGGTTATAACCTCTTCGGGTATTGGTTGTACGGGATTCTGGTTTTCATCAACAAGATTTACCCGAATGGTAATTGTATCACCAATCAATACAAATGCTCGTTCGGTATTGGCAAAAATTGATAGTCTGGTATTGGGTATTATCGGAGGAGAAGTAATACCGGGTTCCCCGTTATCATCATTAATCGTACAGAATAGACCCAGAGATATGATGAGTACTGTTGTCCACTTCAGGTGGATTGTGTGCCTCACAAATAACCTCCTTTATATTATTTTCAAACTTTTTCAGACCTGTGGAACAAAGATTATTTTCTTTTCAATTATATGGTTATTAATTTGGAAAAATCAATGACTAAAACTATACTTTGAACGTTATTCAAAATGGATACAAAAGAAAAAAACGTTTCAAAGGGACGATAATAGATTCGAATATGACTTGCGGCATTAAAATCCGTTCCATTTCAAAAAAATCTCCGTTTTTCAGTTCTGGCTTGCGTAAAGGTGATCGTATCCTGCAAATTAACGGAGAGAGAATTTGTGATGATCTGGATTTTATGTATTATTCTGCTGAAGATTTTCTGGATATAATTGCAGAAAAAAACGGGAAAACATCTCAATTTTTCGTTCCGAGAGAAGAAGGCTGTTTTAATGAACTGGAATTTGATGAATCACCGATCAATACATGTAAAAACAGGTGCATTTTCTGTTTTATTGATCAGATGCCTCCTGGTTTGAGAAAAGGGTTGTACATCAAAGATGAAGATTTAAGGCACTCTTTTCTAAATGGCAATTATGTTACTTTGAGTTCAGCAACCAGTGATGATCTTGAAAAAGTTGCAAAAATTGGATTGTCACCACTTTTTATCTCTGTGCATGCGACTGATACAGATATACGAAATCGTATGCTAAGGAATAACAAAGCTCCTGCCATTCTTGAACAATTGAAATTTTTGGAGGGTTCAGGAATACGTTTTCATACTCAGATAGTATTGTGTCCCGGGTATAATGATGGAAAAGTGTTGAAAAAAACTATCTGTGATCTGTTCAATTTTAAAAATTCACTTCTCTCTGTAGCTATAGTTCCTGTGGGATTAACCCGTTTTCGCAAATCCAAAATCCAGAATGTTAATCAGGATATCGCTCTGAAAGTATGTAATGAAATCAATGCTTTAAGTGATAAGTATCTGATTCGTGATGGAGTCAGAAAACTGTTTCTTGCTGATGAATTTTTTATTAAAGCTGATTTGCCGATACCAGTTGATTCTTATTATGAAGATTATCCTCAGATTCAAAATGGAATAGGCCTTGTCAGACAATTAATGGACCAGGCAGCCTTTTGCAAAATAGATGCAGTTAAAGCAAAAAAAAATATTGATAGGGATAAAAAACTTGTATTAACTTCAAAATCAGCATACCCCTTTTTGAAAAGAATAGTATCTGATTTCAAGAATTCTTTTCCTGAATTTAATACTTCGGTATTAATGGTCGAGAATAGTTTTTTTGGTGATTCGGTAACTGTTGCAGGTTTGTTGACAGCCGCGGATGTGATTAAAACATTAAAAAAATCGCCACAAAAAAACAATTATGAAAAAATCATACTTCCATCTGTTATGTTTAACTATGCAGGTTTTACTCTGGATGGTTATTCTGCAAAAAGATTGAGTCGTAAAACAGGATATGAGATAAAAACTGTAAATTCGCTTGAAGAACTTGTGTTTAAAAGCAAATACTATAAATAATGGTCTGAAAACAGATCAGAATATCACTTAGCCCAGGGGACAGTTCAATTGACACGGATTAATGATAATGGAGAAACTTTAAGGCTTAACCGATATCTGGCACAATGTGGGTTAGGTTCACGGCGAAAAGCTGATGAGCTTATCAGCACCGGGCACGTTTATGTAAATGGAAAACGGGTTACAGAAATGGGTGTAAAAGTTTTACCTGGCAGAGATATTATAGAATATCACGGCAAACAGGTAAAACCGATTCGAAACCTGGTTTATTATGCTTATAATAAGCCGGTAAATGTAATAGTTACAAAAAATGATCCGCAAAAACGTGAAACTGTTTACGATGCATTGAAAAAAAAGAAAATTGATGTGGAACACCTCAATTATGTAGGGCGTCTGGATTACAATTCCGAGGGTTTATTATTGCTTACCAATGATGGCGATTTGATACATTCTGTTACCCATCCGCGGTTTAAAATAAAAAAGGTATATAGAGTGAAAATTATGAGGAGATTGTCATCAGAAGAGATTGATATGTTAATCGGTGGAATTGAGTCTGATGGACAGATTCTTCATGCAGCTTCAGTGAGAGATGTTTCTCAGCCTGCTTCTGATAGGAAACAGTTCTGGTATGAAATTGAATTATTTGAAGGTAAAAATCGCCAGATTCGTAGAATGATGAAAGAATTGAGTGTGGGGATAAGTCGGTTGCGTCGAATCCAGTTCGGTTCTGTAAAACTTAATAACCTTGTTTCAGGTGACATTCGTACTTTGACAGAAAAAGAAGTCGCAGCACTGAAAAACTGTGGATATAAAAGGTAATGTGTTCATTTTTTGATTTAAGAGGTTCACATTAATATTTTAACAGTATATTTTCGATAATCAGGAAAATTGCGATCAAGAGTTGTCCCTGGAGCAGTAGAAGATATCTTATAAAGAGATATGTTCACAAATTGCAAAAATGCTCATGGTCACATTTTGTTGAAACGCAAAAATAACAGACATCTCTTGCAGGTGTAACTCTGGTCGTTTTGTTCAGACAAAGTTAAACGGTTATAAGGAGGAGGAGTTGTATGAAACTTGCAGTATTGATTAATTTAATCGTTATGTTAGTCTTTCCTCTTTTTGTCAATGCCCAGATGGGGATGAAATTCAGAGGAAGTGACGGATGGGGGATTCAGAGTCAATATGAAAGATTCTTTAACAATTATAGCCTTAGCCGGTACTATGGCAAAATTACTGAAATTGATACTATAACCCCAATGCAGGATATGGGGAGTGGAATACAATTGAAACTTAAGGGAGACAGGGAAGAATATATCGTACATTTAGGGCCTGCATGGTTTATTATTCATCAGGATATGTCTTTGGGTATTAACGAAACTGTTGAAATAAAAGGATGCAAGGTTGCAATTAATGGTAAACCGGTTATTATGGCAGCAGAATTGAGACGAAAAGATAATATTTTGTATCTCAGAGACCAGGATGGAATTCCATACTGGTCTATGTGGAGAAAAAAATAGTCATTCTGAATGTAATGAAGCTTTATTTTCAGATAATTGATAACGGAGAATGCGGGAGTTTCTTTTTCTGTTAAAATCCTGTTGTTTCGAAAGTGGCAGATCAGTCATTGTTGCAGGTGTAAAACCTAATTGAATAAACCAGTCTGAAGTTTGTGTTGTAAGTACAAAAACAGCTTTGTGATGCTGTTTTGCTGCTTTCTCCATTAAATATGAGATTACCTTTTTGCCAATACCAAGATTGGTATACATCTCGTCAACGACTATTGCTGCAATTTCACTTTGACCATCAGGGTATTCGTGAAGAGCTCCGCAAGCATGTATCGTTCCGTCTACTTCATATACAACATAATCATTTACTTTTTTTTCAAGATCTGAAGCTGTACGGTTAACAAGAATCTGCTGTTCAATAGCCGGTTGCATCAGACGTAGCACATCTGCAATATCGGGAATTTTCATAGGTCGTATGTTCTCATGCTGATTGGAATAGATCATTGTACCGAGACCTCTGTTAGAAAAGATCTCTTTCAGTATCAACCCTTCAGAACTTCCATCTATAATATGTACTCTTCTTATTCCTTTGCTACAGGCACGTATTGCAAGTGAAACCAGTTCAAGCTGTTCATTGGGTAACATGCCGGAATTTAATTCAAGAAAGTGTGCTGCCTGGGCTATCGAAAGCTGTGTAATTATTTTGTCACTGGATACATAAATATCTTCCGGTATTTTAAAACCATTGATACTTATACCGCTTCGGTTTGTAAGAAAAAAAAGTTTTGCTGCTTTAAGTTCCACGCCTATCGTATATGCAAGTTCATTTGATGAAAGATTGTAAGGTTTTCCTTTTGCGTTCCATCCAATATTGGGAAAAATTGGAATAAGACCATCTTCAATTACATTTTTTAAAATGTCAGTTTGTAACCGTTCTACCATTCCGGAGCTCTGGTAATCGATCCCATTTCGAACACCAATGCTTTTTGCGCGAACCCAGTTTCCGATAACAGCGTTGGTATCATGCTCAGCCAGTAAAGTCATTAAATTATTTGATACATCGAATGCAGCCATTTTAATAAATGGGATAGTATCCGGTTCAGAAATGCGTATGCCAGAAACTGATCGGCATTTCTTATTATAGGTTTGAAGGATGTCATTGATTCTGTTTCGCGCACCAGGTACTAAAACAATCCGGATTCCCATTTTATGAAGCAAGACCAGGTCTTTTACAAGAATAGGAAAATAAGGGCTTGATACCAGAGTATCATCAATCTTGATTACAAATATCTCATTTTTGTATCTATTGATATATCCGAAAGCCTGACGAATTATTTCAACCTGTTCTTTCAGTCTGCTTTTATCCATTCTTTCTTATCCAATCATTAAATCTGTAATTATAAACTTATCATAAAAAAGGCAGTTTTTCGAGCCTGGTTTTCATCAAATACGAATATGCTGATATTTGTATTAAAGAAAAAATCAGTTAAAATTAATTGTACTCTAACCGGAATTTGCCGGTATTTATAAATAGAAAATAAAATATGCACCAGAAGTTTGTGTAACAGGCAGTTATTAAAACCTGATTATAAGCTGGGTAATAATACCTGTGTGGGAAAAGCTATTATTCTTTAATTGACCTTGCGATAAAGGTAATACTATGTTATACTGAAAGTTATGAGAAATCAGGAATTGAAATTCAGTTATGGTATGATGTTTCTGGTTTTAATGTTTTGTTTTGCTGCTGCAATATTGGGAGACAGCACAACAGAAGCGTTACTTTTAGCTCATTTTGATACCAGAATTGTTGCATCCATGTTTTTATTTAATGCAGCTTTTCTGTTTTTAATATCCGGAATGATTATTCCTGTTATAGACAGAATAGATCGTGGTATTTTATTTCAGACAGCTCTTCTGGTACATGTGTCGATATTAATAGTTATCCGGTTTCTTCTTTATTTAAATCTGGAATTCCTGTATCCGTTTCTTTATTCTTATGCATATATTACAAAGCTCCTTTTTTTTCTTCTTTTTTGGACTCTTGTAAACGATCTTGTTGATTCCAGAAAAGCTGCAGGTTTATTTCCCCGGCTTGCTGCTGGCGGAACTTTAGGAGCAATAGGTATATCTTTTTTTATTACGTGGTTCATGAACTTTTTTCAGGTTCAAAATCTCTTTTATATTTGGAGCGCACTTGTTTTCTGTGTTTACCTTCTTTTTATTCCGGTAAAAAAAAGAAGCTCTGGAATTCATTTTAAAGTCAATCGGGATCGAATTGATCCTCAGGTTAAAAGTATCAATTCATTATTGGATGGTATTAAACTGCTTAAGATGGAACCAATGTTGGGTCATATGTCGTTTCTGTATGGCCTGATCTTTTTTTTGCTGGTAATACAACAGTTCTATTTTTATTCTCAGATAAAAACAGCTTTGTCGGAAGCATCACAGGTTGCTTCTTTTCTGGGCTGCTTTAACGGTGTAAGTATGACAGTAACAATCATTTTACAGCTTATGATAGCCGGCAAGGTTATCAGCCGTTTAGGTTCGACACGTTCAATGCTTCTGCTTCCTGTTATTCTGGTTTTCAATTACATTGCCATGTTATTGATATCGGCTGGAATTAGTCCGGGTGCAATTTCTTTATTTGGAGTTACGGTTGTTGGAATGGGTCTTCGTGTTGCATTTTTTGATTCATTTTTTTCGCCAAACTTTCAGATCTTTTTTTCCAGTTTACCACAGGAATTCAGGGGAAGGGGAAAGTTATGTATCGAGGGGATAATAAAACCGGTTTCGATCATTATTGCTGGTATATGGATTATTAGAGTTATGCCTGTTATTACTGATCGGATCAATTTCTACATTCTTGCAGTATTATCCTGTATTGCGATATTTGAATCCTGGCGATTAAGATCAAAATATACAGAAAGTTTGATAATGTATTTTTCCGGATACGTTGGAAAAAGGAGTAATATTCTTTTTAAGCAATTAAAGGTATCTGGAGAACCTAATTTTTCAGCAATGGTAAATGAAAAACTGAAAAATGAGGATTTTGTTGTTAAAAAGTTCATAATTGAATTCCTCGCTGATTCTGCAACCGATGAAGCAGTGTCGATTCTTGATGAGAATCTTGGAAACAGAGACCCGCGGGTGAGAGCGTCAGTTCTTGTTGCACTGGGTAAATTAAAAATTGAAAAATCAAAAAAACATATTATCGCATGTTTATCAGATCCGGATCAACGGGTCATTGCTAATGCTGTAAGTGCATTGTGTCGGTATAAAGATCCTTCATTGAAGAAATACATTGAACCGTTTATGAACAGTCATCATAGAAGAGTTCGTTCTGATGCCATGATAGCACTTTGGCCTTTTTCTGATGCAAAGAAAAAGGAATCTATTTTAAATGAACTTGAACACGAATTGTTTGATTCTTCAAGTACACCGGCAAGGATCAGCAGCAATTTATATGTATTGGGAGAAATTGATGGCAGGAGATCATTGAAGATTCTGAATCAGTATCATTTATGTAATAAATGTGGCTATGACAATCAGATGGTTTTTGACCAGATGGTAAATGCTCTTTCAAAAAAAAATGATATATCGGCTATGCATACATTACTTGAGATTGCAGTGGATTCTGGTAGAAAAAGGCAGATGGTTATTAAAGGCAAAATTGCACACTTTTTTAAAATGAACCCAGAAGTGATTTTAGGTTTTCTTAATGAAAAATCCTGTCTTAAAAGGAATTTGATTATTCAGGCTGTTTCTGAAATGCCTGAAGATTTAATTAAAAAAATCAGGCCTGAATTAAAGGAGATTGCGTCAGAAGAGATGTTTCAGTTGAAAAGGAATATGGATGTATTCAGCAAAGTGTCTGGATATAAAGGTACAGAACTGTTTTGTTATTCATTAATGGAAGAATACATCGAAACTGAAATAAAAAGTTTACTTTTTATTGCATCTTTAATTGATAAATCAATGAAATTGAAAACTTGTATTTTACAGGTTTTCAACAAGGATGCTTATGCGCGCGCAAATGCTTTTGAGATGATGAACAATACCGGATTTTTAAAGCTGAATCGATTGATTATAAAAATGATGGAAAAGAAAGAACGATTATTATCTATGGTTAATCATTCTGAAATACCTGAGCCAAAATTGTATTCTATTATTAAAAGGTTTATAGATTATGAAAACAGGTGGGTGGCAAAATGTGCTGATTTTAGTTTGCATAAATTTGCAGAATATGTATCGCAATCAGGCGATTCTGGTTTGTTAAATCTTAATTAATGACCACATCACAGAACAACCAGAGGAAGAGATAAATATGGATGAAAGATTGTCCTGCAACTTACTCGAAAATGTGTTGATCTTGAAAGAATGCCGGTTATTCTGTAATGTTAATACAAGTGAATTGCGTGCCGTTTCGCAAATAGCTCAAGAAGTATTTTTCGATAAGGGGCAGTGTATTATAAAAGAAGGCGAGAAAGGTAATTCTCTTTACCTGATAAAATCAGGGCAGGTACAGATGTTTCAGAAATCAATAAAAACAGGAGAATCGTTAAAAAAGGAAATACTTTATAGTGGGGATTGTTTTGGTGAGATGGCTGTAATAGATGAGGAAATCCGGACAAAAACAGCTGTTTCAATGGGGAATTCTATCATGCTCAGAATAAACAGGGATGATTTATATAACACTATTCAGCTATATCCATCTATTGGAATAGAACTTTTTTGCAGGATTGTTAAAATGATATATAAAGAAAAACAATATCTCGAAAAGTTAATAGGCGACAGGCAGAATATGGAATCTGTCTAATTTGAGTCTTTCTTGTAAGCAGTAGAATGTATGGCCTTTGCACTTATAATGATTACAGGTTTAATTTTGTTTGCCTGTGCTCCAGTGAACATGGATGTTTATGTTCATATGATGCACAATCAGGAAATTTATCTGCGTGAAGAAGTCGTACCAGCTTTTGAGGCTGAAAACCGTGTGAAAATAGATGTAAGACATTATGAATTAACTGATAGATTACATGAGATACTTGGAGATGACAACGTGAAACCGGCGCTTGTTAAAATTCCATTCGACAAAAGTGCAGCTTTGATGCAGAAAAATATTTTGATGCCTCTTGATTCTATTATATCTGAAGAGGATCTTGAAGAATTTAAAAAGGAATACCTTTTGATGTCTTTGGGAGCATTGGACGGAAAACAGTATCTTGTACCTAGAAAATTCGAAACAAGAATAATGGTTTTTTGTAAAAGTAAGGTATCTGAAGCGGTATTGATTTGGCGTGAATACAGGGATCAGATCAGTACGGAACTAAAAAAATATAATGGATATGGACTCCCCGACACATATTTGCTTGAAGAGGACCCTGAATCATGGGATTATTATGATATTTTTGTAGTTGGGTGGATTTGGGCTAACAGAACGTATTATGGTAAAAAAATGGCGAGAATTGCTCACAGAGGCCAAAACTACTCAGGTACATCATTACGGATTATTGATCGGGTTTTCCAGTTAAATGGAGATATTTCTGAGGTTAATTCGATGAAAGGGGATGGAGTTATTGATGCTTTTTATTGGGAAGCTGTTTATGTTTCAGCTGGTATCTTTAATCCGCAAATGTGGGAAAAAAGATGGGCCGGGAATGAAATCTGGCAGGGGTTTGGCAGAGGTGAAGTCTTTCTTTCATTTATGACACAATTGGATTGTTTTTTTATTCATGGAACTGGAAAAGATGGTCTGAATGGTTTTCTTGAAAATCCCGATGATATGGGAGTGGCAACTATGCCTGTTGGTTGCTCCATGGAATTAAATACAGAAAAAGGTGTTCCCAGACGTATCGGAAAAAAGACCATTTCAACAGGAGGATGGTGGTGGGGAATTCCAAAAAATAGCCCTGCGCCTGCGGCATCATTTAAATTTTTATCTTACATAACAGGTGTTTCTGCTCTGATTCAGGAGAGTACAAGGTTTGGAATGATTCCGGTAAGAAAAAATGTTCTTGAAGATATACAAATGTTATTCGGTGGAATGTGGATTTCTGATATCTACAATGTTTCTTTAAAACAGCTAATGCATAATGGGAATGTTACTATTGGTTCAGATGCTGCTTTTGAAAAAATTTCTTCATTATATCTGGAGGCCTGGAATGATATTGTTGTAAATCGAAACTGGTCTTCAGATAAAATGATTCCATCAAGGGAGTATATCAGTAAGTTGTTAGATACTAAATATGGACAGAAAATTACAGAAATGGCATCCGTAAAATAGCTGAAACAAGAATAATTAAAAAGTGAAGCTTGGTTAATGGAAAAAGACACATATAAAAAGGATGAGCAGGATATAGAGGTATTGCGTGAATTGTATTCTGCAGGTCAGAGGGACAAAGAAACTGTAATGAATCTTGCTCAGTATTATACCAATCGTGGCTGGTATAATGAAGCTATTGATATTTTAAAAGATGCTATTGCAAACCACTGTGATGATTATATGCTGCTGCTTGAATATGGCAATACCTGCTTCAGACGAAAAGATTATAAAACAGCAGTCGAATCGTTCAGAAAAGTAACTGAATTAAAACCTCAAAGTGTAGAGGGATGGAATAATCTTGGCATTGGGTTGATACAAATTGGAGATTTTGAGGCTGCCAGGGAGGCTTTCAGTAAAGTTCTTCAGATTGAACCTCAAAATCCCGGTGCATTAATGAATGTTGGAAACTGTTTTTACAACAGCAGGGATTATGAAGAAGCACGAAACTTTTTTAAGGAGGTCATCAAGCTTAAACCGGATTTTACTGATGCATGGTTTAATCTGGGTAATACATTTATTGAATTGGAAGATTATGGTCAGGCCAGAATCTCATTTGAAAAAGCTCTGAACTATGATCCAGATTTTTTTTCAGCATTGAAGAATTTAGGCTTTGTATATGATAAAATGGAATTATGTAATGAAGCAGAAAACTGTTATCTGAAAGCGATCGAAAAGTGTAAAGCTGATGCTGCAATCCGGGTTAATCTCGGAAACCTTTATCTCAGGCAGAAAAAATTCGATGATGCCAGGAGGTGCTTTTTAAAAGCTGTCAGACTTGCTCCTTACAATACAAGTGGATGGATGGGGTTGCGTTATCTTGCACTTATAAAAGGAGATTTGAATATGTTCGTAAGGGCTACACTGGCGTCACTTCCAAGGCTTAGTGATGAAATACTGGCCCAGAGCATTGAAATCCTTTACGAATTTAATCAGTTGTCAAAAGCCGAAGAGATACTTGCACAGGCCGATCGTCTTGGCAGAACTGCAGATCTGCTTGATCTTCAAAAATTGCTGATAGCTCAGAAAAAGAGGAGTGATACAGAGGAAACCGCAGATATTTATAAAAGATTGTGTAACGTAACTCAGACCGATACAATCAGAAAAGGGTTGGCCCGATATGCACTGGAAAAGGGATTACATGATCAGGTGATCAAATATATTCAGAGTATGGAAAATCCGGACGATGCTGCATACGGCTTGATTTGGCGTGCATTTCTGGCAAAAAATGAGATATCTAAGGCAAAACAGCAAATACAAAACTATATTAAAGAAAATCCTGAAAGTTATGATTGCTGGTTTCTTTTGGCAAGAATTGAAGCGTTGAGAGGGCATAGAATTCGCGCTGAAAGATTTCTGGTTCGTGCATTGGAAAATGGATTTACTAATCTGGAGGAACTTAATCAATATTCCGATTTAAAGGAAATATTTGATTCTCTTGCTCAATCATCAAAAGACAGGCTTCTTGAATGTCATTAAAAAAAATTACAGGTTTAAAGGTAAAAGAAAGGCGGTTATGAAATGAGAAGAGTAGATCGCATTCCTGAGTCAGTTTTCGGAATGGAAAACAGCTCGATTGATTCGAACCGTTTTTACTCGATTCTTCTTGATGCAAAAGCGGCTGCTGTATCGGAGAATATGTGTGATATTGCAGATAAGCTGCTTTTGAATGAAAAAGAAAATGCAAAAATTGCTTTGGATCAGCTATGGAATCTGAAAAAAAATCTGACATCAGAGAGCAGCAAAACGCTGGATTTATTAATCAACTATTATCAGGAAAAAATGGACATTCTTCGTACCAAAGAGGAACAGATCAAGAAAGTGAGTATGGATTCACGAAATCTCCTCGAGGAAAAACGCAGGCGTGATGAAGAAGTTGCATCAATAAAACAGCAGATCCTTGAATGTACAAAAGAACTTGAGATTTTGAATTCGAAACTGCAAACTTTGAGAACAAAGGAACAGGAACTTTTACTTATAGAAAAGCAGCTTAAATGTGAACTTGATAAAAATGAAAATGAAATTGTAAACGGATTGTATGAGATTATTTTAAGTCAGAAAAATGAATTGGGACAATCGGAATGCGAAATTAATGAAGAAGCAGCAGCAGATGATGTTAAAAGGGATGATGTTGTCAAAAATGAGTTCGATTCTCCACAGGTTGAGTACAAAGAACCTCAGATTCTGCAGTCAGAAATTATCGATAACTTCAACATTACAAAGAAAATAATTGAGCCTCCTGTTTTCCCGAAATCTGTGGTTAAAACAACCAAGGGCAGAATAATTGGTGAATATTATTATGATAACAGGGTGTATAAAAATGAACGCCATTATATTTTCAACAGCAGGTTCTTCTGTGAGCATCTCTCAAACAACATCAAACTTCTAAGACAGAGGTTTAACCAGACTGTATATTCTGAAACCATCCAGATGATACAGGATGCATATAAGCGGGTTTCTGAGAATGTTAAACTGCATTTTGAAATTGCTACAAATGAAGTTTTGAATGAAAAATCATTAAAGCAGCTATGGATTGATTCTAAAAATAGATCAATAGATGAAATGGAGCGATTTTGCAACCGGTTAAATGCAAAAATCGGAGTTTTAGGTGTAAATTACAATGCCATGCTGATAGAACAGATGAAACGGTGTACAGAAAACTGATTTTCAATATTCTGAAAACGATAATTTTGCTTTTGTCAGTATCTATTATTCTCTCTGCAGATACTTTGCCGACAAATGACAGTGTTTCCAGGTCGGAAAGTATTGATTTTGCAGATAATTCGAAAGAAACGGATATCCCGAAAAGTTCGGAAGCAGATGAGTCCGATCTGAACAAAAAAAGAAATCCAGCATTTATAAAGCAATACTTCCAGAAATTTTTACATAATTCTGTTGAAAATCTAAAAGGTTTTACTGAAAAAATCAAAACACTGCGTCACTATGGTGTAAAATTAATTGTTTTGCTTGTTTCTGTGACTGTAATAATTGCAACATTGGTTTTTTATATGCAGAAACAGGATCGGGTCCGTTTTTTGACAACCACTCGCTTATCAGTTATGGATAAAGAGGTACAGAGGGCTTGCAGACTGATTGAACGTAAGTTTACAGACCGTAGCCTGACTCCTGAAGTGGTGTGTGGTGAACTGGTTACAGGAGAAGCTTTTTTGCAGGCACTTTTTAAAAAAGAACTGGGAATGAGTATAGAGGATTTCACAAATCAGGTCAGGATAAACAGAGCCAGAATTATATTAAACAGGAATCGGGAGGCAGATACTGATGAGCTGGTTTACGAAACCGGTTTTAAGGATACAGAAGAATTTTTGAATGCTTTCAACAAAATAACAGGAGTCAGTTTCGAGTCGTTCAGAAATAGTATCAGAATGGAAACTGAAGTTATCTGATCTTTAAAATTTTTTTATGATTTTCTTTCTTTTTGCTACAGTAGATGCTTACACAAGAAATGATTGGAAAAAAATTGAAGTATCAGATACTCTGAATATGGTTTTTTAGGGGCAGATTGGTAAAAGGCTACACAAATTTTATTGTATACTGAAAGACTTTCATTCACTTGCAAAAAAAATAAATCAGATCAAACCGGGAGCATGAATCGGATCTATTGATTTAGTTTGCTTAAACGGTTGCTAAAAATCTATTTTATCGCTTCTGAACAATATTTTATTATTAATATTTTGTACAGGCTTATTTTCGGAGTGTAGCGCAGTCTGGTAGCGCACTTGGTTCGGGACTAAGTGGTCGGAGGTTCAAATCCTCTCACTCCGATTTAAAATTTAAAAGGCTTTAAGTCATTTAAAAAAACTGATTTAAAGCCTTTTTTGTTAAGCTTACTGTAATGAGAACAAGAATACAACAGTAAAGTACAAGCTGTAGGATTTGGTGTCTCTTTAGGGTGTGATTATGTTGATCGACTTCCTGGTAAAGAAGAGGTGGGGTAAACTACATGTGTAACAAGCATTTATTAAATTCAGAATCTCAAAATCCTCTTTTTTTGGCAGAAATGAGTTACAGACAGATAGAGGAACATTTAAAACGCATTCCCTGTCTGGTTGTACCGCTTGGTGGTTTGGAAACTTACGGGAAAAGTGGAATGCTTGGATCTGCCGGAATTTGTAGTTCCTTCATCTGCCGGGAATTGTCTTCAAGGTTGAATGTAATATGTGCACCGGATATTTATTACAGTTGTACCGGAGCATTCAAAGCTTTTCCTGGTTGTGCATCTATTCACCACAGCACTTTTATCAATTTTTTGATGAGTATATGCCATGGTTGGTTGTTCCAGGGGTTTAAAAGAATACTGTTTATAAATTCGATTCCTGAAAATAATAAACATATTGATATTGTTGCACAAAAAATTAATCGATTGAAAAAAGAAGATTATATAGGCTATTTTGACTGGCAGAATAATAAGAGTATTGGGTCGTTTATTTCAAAACATATTTCATCAAATGAGCTTGGGCGATCACAGAAGTCAATACTTTCTATGGCTGCGTTTCTTAAGCCAAAACTTTTTTCGGAATTTAATGACAATGAATCATACAGATTACCGGATCGGGGAGTTTACAAAAGATGGGAAAAGAGGGGAAGGGATCCTGTAAAATTCAGGAAACTGTTTCCGTCAGGAGGTACTTCAGAAGATCCATTGGGGTATGATTCTTCTTTTGGAGAGGAACTGTTTGGATATATATTAGAAATTCTGGAACAGGAGTACTCATCATTTTTAAAGATTAATCCTTAAAATGCTTCATAAAATTACCGAGAAAACTCTCAGAAACGGGCTTAAGCTTGTTTATTTAAACAAGCCACAGGCACCTATAGTAGCAACACAGGTTTGGTATAAGGTGGGAAGTATATGTGAGAGAGATGGAATTCGTGGGATTTCACATGTACTTGAGCATATGATGTTCAGAGGGTCGGATAATTACAGGTCGGAACAGCATGCTCAGATGATAAATGAGGTAGGTGGAAATTGCAATGCTTTTACAACCGAGGATGTTACAGCTTATATAAACAGTGTTCCCCGTGATTCGCTGGATCTTGTTCTTGCGCTTGAAGCGGATCGTATGGATAGATTAACATTGGATCCTGATCTGTTTGAAACTGAACGAAAAGTGATAATTGAAGAATACCATACGTATTTGAATAATCCTGTTGCAAAAGCAGTTCTGGAATTTCGGGAGGAGTTTTTTAGAGGTCATCCTTATGCTATAAGTCCGCTTGGGACATTGAATGATCTTAATTCAATGACTGTGGAAGATTTAAGGCAATATTATTCTAATTGGTATTCTCCGGATAATGCAGTTTTGGTAATTGTTGGTGATTTTGATGAGGATGTAATAGAGGATAAGGTTGAGCGAATATTTGGTGAAAAAAAACAGAGAAATATTGAAAAGCGTCAATTAGAGTTTGGTGATCATCTGTATGCTCCAGCAAACAGGATGGTTCATAAGGTAAAATTTGATGTTCCGATCCTGATGGTTGGATATCCTGCACCGCCATCATCCAATAAGGATGCTATTGCTCTGGAAATTCTTCAAATGGTTGTTTCTGGTGGTGAAAGCAGCAGGATTCATAAAGAGATTGTAAGAAAAGAATCTCTGGCTGTTATGGCAGGCGGCATAAATAATTTGTTAAAAAGAGCAGGGATGTCCATGTTTTTTGCAGCTTTTACACCTGATATCCCGGTCCGGAAAATTGAAGCCGCATTGAAAATGCAGATAAATCGTATCAGGAACGAAGGTATAAATGCTCAGGAAATGGAAAAGGTAAAAAATACTGTTTTAACAAATCATACATTTGAGCTTTATTCGGCAGAAAATATATGTCACCGTATCGGTTTTAGTGAATGTATTGAAGGAAACTATTCTCTGTGGGTTAAAAGATTGAATACTCTGAAAAATATAGATACTGGTGAATTGACTGAAATCGCAAGAAACTACTGGAAAAATGAATCTTGTCATGTATTATATCTGAAACCTGAAAAAACCAATCTGTTTTTATTTGCAGCGGGTTTGTTTCGTCGATTCTTTAAAAGAGCTTTTGGAAGGGATTGATTTGGAACAGAAATACAGATTTCCCCCAGTCGACGAGTATAGTCTGGAAAACGGGTTAAAAGTTATCCTTTTACCAGACAGGGAGCAGGATGGTCTTCTAATTACTCTTCAGCTGCCTTTTGGTAAGTTTAGTGATATTTGCGGTAAGGAGGGTATTTCTGAGCTTACCTTGAATCTTTTACAAAAGGGAAGCGGTAAATATACCGCTGAGGAGATTTCGGATAAGCTCGAAAACAGGGGCGTTTCAATTTTTTCTGATGTAAGTGAAGAGTTTATGAGAATCGGAATCCGGATGCTCTCGAAATTTGTGGATGAGATTTTTCCGGTATTCTGGGAGATGGTTTATAAACCAGAGTTTGATAAGAGTGAATATAACAGGTTAATGCGTGAAATGGTCACTGCACTGAAAGCAGAAATAGTTGATCCTCATATTATTGCAAGTCATCATTTCTATAAACAGTTGGCAGGTTCTCAACATCCGGCTGGTCGTTTTGTTTCACAAGATACTCTGAAAAAAATCAATTTTACAGATGTCGTTTCTTTCTACAGGGAGAGCTTTAGACCTCAAAACAGTACCCTTGTAGTTGCAGGAAATTTCGTTCCCCGTGATTTTAAAAATAAGTGGAACAAATTACTTCTCGAATGGAAGGGAAACGGCAGAAGTCAGGTCTGTTATGCATCATCGATTGAACCTGATCGCAAAGCTATTCGTTTAATAGATAAGCCGGATTTGACCCAGACTACAATAATTGCAGGTCATCCTGTTTTGGGTGAAGTCAATCCTCTGAGAAATCAAATTATCCTTGCCAATTACATTCTTGGGGGTGGAAATTTTTCATCAAGGCTTATGGCCAAAATAAGGTCTGTATGTGGGAAAACTTATGGGGTTAATTCTCAAATTATCTCAGAAAGGGAATTTGGGGTATTTCGTATTGCTACTTCAACACAGAATAATCATGTTGGAGAGGTAATGGCAATAATCATGGAGGTATTCCAGGAATTTTGTGAGCATGGGATTGAGGAAGAAGAACTTGAGAAGGCTAAAAAATTTATTACCGGTAACATGGCTTTTCAGCTTGAAGGAATAAGTAACCTGGTCGAAAAAATTCTGTGGTTGCAATATCTTGAACGTCCATATTCTTATTTGGAAAATTTTAATGAATTAATCTCTGAGATTAGTCTTGATTCGGTAAATTCTGCGATAAAAAAGACTTTTTTCTATGAAAAATTAACGGTTGTTACTGTGGGTAAAAGAGTCGAAATTGAAGAAGATTTAAAAAAGTTTGGTACTGTAAAGAACTATTTTTACAGAAATAAAATCAAAGACTAAAAATATTGAATGCAATGAAGTGGCTTTTGAATAGAGGTTCCTTTCTTTCTCTTTCCATAAAATTTTACTATATTAATTTACATGGTTTCTGTTGTTTTAAGTTTGGGAAGCAACCTTGGTAACAGGGGAATTAATATCGGGAGAATGGTTTGTGCTCTTGAAAAAATACTTGTTCTCCCTTTGCGTAAGTCGTGTTTGATGGAAACTGAGCCGGTTGGTGTTTTTGAGGATCAGCCAAATTTTTATAATCTTATAATTTATAGCGGTTATAAATCGTCTCCAGAGAGATTGCTTTTGGAATGTAACGAAATCGAGCTTATGATGGGTAGAGACAACAAAAAAATGCTTGCACCAAGGATTGCAGATATTGATATACTTTTGTACGGCAATATGAGTATGAAAACTGAATCTCTTACGATTCCTCACCCGGCAATTCTCCAAAGGCGGTTTTGCATTGAAGGTTTGAATCAACTTGTACCGGACTGGGTTATCCCTGGAAATGGTAAAAAAATTAATCAGTTTCATAATAATATGAAGCCTGAGTTGAAAAATCAAAAAATCCGATTTTTGGAAAATTTAACACAGGATCAATTTGATGGCAGAAAATGACACCAAACTCTCTTCACGAATAAACTACCTTTGTATTGAGGGTGTTATAGGTGCCGGTAAAACTTCATTGAGTTATCTGCTTGCAGAAAGATTTAATGCAAGGGTGATACTGGAGGAGGCAGAAGAGAATCCGTTTCTTTCAAAGTTTTATGCAGACCGTAGAATGTTTTCTTTTCAAACGCAGTTATGGTTTCTGGTCTCTCGATATAAACAGCTATCTGTTATGATTGCGCAACAGGATCTTTTTCACCAGGTAACTGTCAGTGATTATATGTTTGCAAAGGATAGAATTTTTGCCAGTGTAAATCTTGAAGAAGATGAACTAGGTTTGTATAATAACATTGCAAGAGTCATGGAGACCACAATACCTCAACCTGATCTGGTTGTATATCTTCAAACTTCTACAGATGTGCTGTTGAAACGGATAAAAAAAAGAGGACGTGTATATGAGCGTAATATAGATCTGGATTATCTGGAAATATTGAATCAGGCATATAATCACTTTTTTTTCCACTTTACAGCTGCTCCGCTCTTGATTATCAATACAAATGATCTGGATTTTGTTAATAACAATGAAGACCGTGATGAGGTAATTGAACAGATTGTATCTGCGAAAACGGGAACTACTTATTATCGTCCCATGAATTCGAAGGATAAGATTCTTGTTGAGGAACGCAAAAACGCAAAAGCGAACAGTGATAATAAATAATTTGGGAGATTGACGTGAAAATTGTTAAATCAGTGGCAGAGATGAAAAATCTTTCACTTACTTATCATAAATGTGGTCAGACTATCGGATTCGTTCCAACAATGGGAGCATTGCATGAGGGACATGTTTCTTTATTGAAGATCGCCAGACAGAACTCAGATATTACTTTAATGAGTATTTTTGTAAATCCGACTCAGTTTGGTCCTCAGGAGGACTTTGAAAAATACCCCAGAGTTTTTGAACAGGATTGTGCAAAAGCACTTGATGCGGGATGTGATGTACTATTCGCTCCAACAGTTTCTCAAATGTATCCAGATGGTTTTTCTACTTATGTTTCTGTTGAGGGAATAACTTCGAAGTTATGCGGAATTAGCCGCCCGAACCATTTCAGAGGTGTTACAACGGTTCTTTTGAAATTCTTTAATATCGTTGAACCTCAAATCGCGGTTTTTGGGCAGAAAGATGCACAGCAGGTGTTAGTTATAAAAAGGATGGTACGGGATTTGAACTGTCCGATAAAAATTTTAACAGGTCCAATAATTCGTGAACCTGATGGTTTTGCAATAAGTTCAAGAAATAAATATCTGACCGAAAAAGAGCGTAGTGAAGTACCGCAGATATTTGAGGGTCTGAAAAAAATCATGGAGGTTTATGAGAATGGAGAAAAAAAAGCAGGAGTCCTTAAAGAAATTTTGTTAAATAAATACCACAGTTTAAAACATATAAAAATGGAATATGCAGATATTGTGGATTTTGAAAATCTAAAGCCACTTGAAATTCTCAATACACCATCCCTTGTCGCTGTCGCATGTCGTACAACTGAAAGTAAAACCAGACTTATAGACAATATCGTATTAGGAGGTGTTCTGTGAGTAAAAATACAAAAATCCCTATGATTTACAATCTCTTTCCACGACATATTCCTACTATTGACAAATGGTCTGATTCAATTGATCACATAAAAGAAATGGGGTTTAACTCCATATTTATTAATCCTTTTCATGAAACCGGTTTTTCCGGGAGCCTGTATGCGGTCAAGGATTATTATAAGTTAAACAACCTGTTTTTAAAAAAGGGGAGTGATCCTGCCGATTTGTCTCCTTTAAAGAAGTTTGTTCAAAATTGCAAAAAGAGAAACATTCACCTTATTATGGATCTGGTAATTAATCATACTGCTGTTGATTCAGTTTTAACTGAAACTAATCCGCAATGGTTCATTTATGATGAATCAGGGAAAATAAAAAATCCTTTTGCAATAGATCCTGCTAATCCGGGTAATGTTACTGTATGGGGAGATCTTGCAATAATTAATAATGAGAACAGGGAAGTCTGGGATTACTGGAACAATCTTGTCAAATTTTATCAGGAACTTGGAATTGAGGGATTCAGGTGTGATGCTGCTTACCAGGTACCGGCTTCACTTTGGGAGATGCTGATTTCATCAGCTAAAAAAAGAAATGATAATGCCTGTTTTTATGCTGAAACATTGGGGTGTCAGATTGACCAGATTGAAGCTTTGGCAAATGCCGGATTTGATTACCTTTTCAATTCGTCTAAGTGGTGGAATTTCGATCAGCCATGGGCACTTGATCAGCATGCTGGAAATAAACGAATCGCACCTTCAATCTCTTTTCCGGAATCTCATGATACAGAACGTCTTGCCAGTTTACATCCCCATTCCATTGAAGTGCAAAAACAAAGATATGCTTTTGCAGCTATGTTTTCTGAAGGAATAATGATACCGATGGGATATGAATATGGCGCTAAAACAAGAATGGATGTAGTTAATGGTACGCCTGATGATGTAGACAAACCGAAGTATGATCTTTCTCGGTGGATAAAACAGATAAATGATTTCAAAATTAAAATTGCGGTTTTAGGTGAGGAAGGAAACTGGCGGCCTTTATGTGAATATGGATTACCATATCTTTTTCTCGAGAAATCGTCTAATAAAGGCAATAGGCCTATTTTTGTCTGTATAAATAAAAACCAGACAGGAGATACTGTGGTTGAAGAATGGATGATTCCATCCGAAATAAAACAGTGTTCAAAAGCATTTTCCATGCTTGAATCTGATATACATGAAGAAGAAATGCCTGAGGCATTTTCTCTTGATCCTGCTGATCTGGTTTTATTTATGTGAACAGGTTTGCGCATCTCTGGACTAATGAAATGTAGATATGGAAAAACCATTCATAATGCAAGATACTGAGAATGAAATGTTCTTTAAAACCTGTTTTTGTTTTGCCTGAGAAAATTGGTTGAGACAAATGACCGGTGCTGGTTTTTGAAGGGATTAATGAATGAACAGGGCGTTGTTTTTGGACAGAGATGGAGTAATAAACAAGGATGTATCTTATCCTCACAAACCAGAACAGATTGTATTTGTTGAAGGGATTTTTGACCTCTGCAGGAAAGCAGCAGACAGGGGATATTTGCTTGTAGTAATAACAAATCAGGCTGGAATTGCTAAAGGATATTTTTCAGAAACTGATGTAGAAAACCTTCATAAATGGATGGGGTACAAATTTAAGGAACATGGTTTAAAAATATCAGCCTTTTATTTCTGCCCATTTCACCCTGAGGGTGTTGTAGAAAAATACAGAAAAAAATCCGATTGTCGAAAGCCATCACCCGGAATGTTTATAAAGGCTGCTCAGGATTTAAATATTGATTTGAAACGATCTCTGATGGTGGGTGATAAAATGTCAGACCGTATAAATCTACCAGAACTAAAATGTATTATAATAAAAAGTCGTTATACTGACAAGAATTATGATGTTGAAACATTGTCTGATATAGAAAAGTTTTTATAGTTTTTTGGCAGCATTTCCTTTGTTACTTCAAAAAATGTTGCATAATATTTCGATATGGAAAAAGAAATCTTCTGTTAATCGATATCCAAATGATAGTGTTTGTTATTAACAGTATCGGCATATTCGGACTATATATAATAAACCACCTGTGAAATTTCTGCGTGTGCTTGATTACTGTTGATGTGACATGGCTTTTTGTATCCCGAAAAGCATTTTGTGCAGTATTGTTCGGGTAGTTTCTGTTTTGAGCGGATGTAAGCGTTTGCTTTAAGTTAATTATTCGTTTCTATTCAGGAAAAGGGAATCTTTTCAAAAGAAAAAAACAATAAAAACATAAGCAGTGCGAAAAAAAATATTATCAAAATGGAGACAATTATTTGATGATGAAAGTGAGGGATTGGCAATTGGTGTGCAAAAAAGGTTTCATGCTCTGTGAATGTCACTTTCTTATCCAATATCCGCGAAAAAGATTCTCATAAAAGAATCATTACCATATAGATTTTTATCAGATTATGTTTACAGGGAGGACGAGTCGTGCAAAAGAAACTGGATAAAGCAGCAATCAGAACAGTTTTCGGTAATGTCTGGTTTTATGTTTTATTGTTATTTTTATTAACAATAATCGTTTTTGGACAGTTTATATTTTCGGACAAAATGCTTTTTGCCTCAGACCAGATTAATTCATTTGATGCAAGAGTGCTTTTAAAGACCTCCATTGAAAAATTTAAACAGTTTCCGTTCTGGTTTAGTTCCCGTTTAGGTGGTATGCCTTCTATTGATGCGATGTTTGGCGATGCTTTATATCCTCTATCATTAATTGTAAATCAAATTTTTTCGATACCACGGGCGATTGGTATGAAGATGGTTTTGCATGTGTTTATGGCTGGAGTATTCTTTTTTCTTTTATTGAGAAAAGGGTTTGGAATGTCACCTTTTATCTCATTTGTTGGTGGCTGTTTTTACATGTTCAATCCGCAGTTTATTTCACATGTTTATCCTGGTCATGATGGCAAGATGTTTGTGATTGCATGGCTTCCATTTATTATCTGGCGACTGAAAATTCTCATGGACTTACCAAATATATTAAATGTTACACTGGTGAGTTTCGCAATAGGCATGATCATTTTAACGTCACATATTCAGATGACCTATTTTGTATTATGGGGAATGTTCTTTTATTGGATGTTATCTGTAATATTGGCAATTTATCAGCAAAAGAACAGAAAAAAAGCAATAAATATATCTATCGCATTTTGGGTATCGGTGTTTACTGGTTTAGCTATCGGGTTGATTCAGTTTCTTCCGTCATTTATGTATGTCAGAAATGCTTATTCTGTCAGAGGGGTGGAAAAGGGATTCGAGTTTGCTACTTCGTGGTCTTTACACTGGCCAGAGGTGTTTTCCTTATGGATACCTGAATTTGTAAACTCACTTGATTATTATTGGGGTCAGAACGCCTTTAAACTGAACACTGAATATACCGGGGGAGTTGCTTTACTTTTAGCTGTGCTTGCAATAGTTTCACGTCCAAAACCATGGCGAATTTTCTGGGGTGCTTTCTCAATTTTTGCATTATTATATTCATTGGGAGCACACACTCCGATTTTTCACATAGCTTATTATATAATACCTGGTGTAAATAAATTCAGGGCTGCCAGCATGTTAATGTTCTGGTTTTCATTTGGAGTAATAATTCTGGCAGTATTGTTTTTAAAGGATATAGTGAGTGGAAAACTTTCGAATCTGTCTGAAACTGACCAAAAAAAATGGACTAAAGGAATTTACATAGCACTTGGATGCTGTTTTCTGGTTACAATTTTATTTTCCATGAAGGGGTTTGTTGAGACAATTTTCGGGTCTGTACTTATGCAAACAGGTAAAAACAGAGCATTTGAAGCTAACTTTTCTACAAACTTTGTGCCATTTCTTTGGTTGTGGCTGTTGTTTTGTTCTTCAGTACTATTTTTGCTACTTGGGGTCATAAAAAATAAAATCCAGCCACAATTATTTGTTGCTGTAGTTTTCATTTTCGGAATGATAGATATAATCAGGGTCGATCTGTTTCAGAACAACAGAGTAAATAACGAAAGTGGGTATATAAAAGTTATTAATCCGTCTCCTTATTTCAGCAGTGATCCTGTACTTACAAAGCTCAGTGAAGAAATGAATGAAGCTCCGTTTAGATGCTTTTCACTTCCCGGGTCGTTACCGAAAAATGGTGCAGGTATTCATAATCTTGAAGGTATTGACGGATTTCATGATAACGAACTTAAATGGTACAATGAGTTCAGAGGAGGGAATCAAAGCAGCAATTATCTTAATTCATTAATAGATTTTGATGCAAACAGGCAGCCTTTTTTAAGCCCCGAGAAATTGTCTGAAGGGAATGCATTTCTCAATATTGCCAATGTAAAATATTTGCTGGTACGATCGGGAAGTGGATTGCAGGCAATAGAGAATAAAAATGCTATCGGAAGAATCTCATTTGTATCGGAATATGTAGTTTCAGATACACTGAATGCAATTGATGTACTTTCGAAAAGTGATCATGATTACCGAAATACTATCTTGTTGTATGAAGAACCGGAAAACTTTAAAAAAATGGATAAACCGTTTGTTGGCAAAGAATTCTCTGTAAGTTGGGAAAAATACACTCCTAATTACAGAAAAGTTAAAGTAAACATTCCATCAAATGGATTCTTACGAATAGCTGAAACTTATTATCCAGGTTGGAGAGTGAAAATTGATGGAGAAGATGTTTCTATTTACCAGGCAGACGTAGCATGGATGGGGGTAGAAGTTTCTCCTGGTGAGCACGTTGTTGAAATGAGCATTAAGTCGATTTGTTTTGATAAAACATTATGGGTATCGGGAACTCTAATTTTACTGATTGGTATATATTGGACTGGAATCGGATTTGTTGCATTAAAACGTAAACGTACTAAACCGGGAACCGGAACTGATAAAACTTAATAAAACAAGAATCTTTTTTGGGATGATGCGTTTCGGCTGAAATGTTAACAGTACTTGTTTTGAATAACAGGTACTGTTTAAATAAGCAGAGTTTTTATTTTATCGATTTTTATTTATCTTTTTCATGTATAATTGTAACCTCTCGATTTCAAGACAAGGGTATACTCAGAGTGTCTGTCTTAATTTTTTAGATCAGCCGTTACCTGTTCTCTGCTCTTTTTTTTAACAAATCCATATAGTATCGGAACAGCACCGATCAGCTTGATAAAGATGGATAAATTACTAATAATAATATAAATACCCAGTTCTTCATTAGATAAACCGATATGTTTAAACATAAGTGCAACCAGAGTTTCCCTTACCCCTATACCATTGGGTGTGAAAGGTTGGATCATACTCACCAGTTCTATAAGTGGAATAAAGGCCATGCATTCAGCAATATATTTTGCGTCGGTTATTCCAAATATGACGAAGATTATTCCGGCCAGTAAAAAAAACTGCATTAGTGATGTTAATACTAATACAAGTGAAAGCTCCTTAATTTTGGTTCGATATTGATAAATTCCTTCTTTTAAATTTCCCAGCCAGTGGATAATCTTGTTGTGTTTATACGAATGCATAAGTCTGCCGACAGGACGGGTGAAACGTTTGGTGAAAGAGATCGTTACAAGAAAGGTAATCAGGATAAAAAGCAGTATTAAAATTTGTGTAACAAAATCAGGTAAACCGGATTTAGAAATAATTAATAAGCCTGAGAAAGATACGATAAAAGAGATAATTGTGGTTGTAATTTTACATATCCATGCTGCGCTCCAGCTTATTATTGACCCTGTTTCTTTTGTAACAAACAGGGTCCTGACTACTTCTTGAGCCGAGCCATTTGGAAGTACCAGGGAATAAAAATGAGAACTGAAATGATATGACATTGAGCGTAAAAAAGAGAGTTTTTTACTAAACGCGTGCAGAAGTACCCACCAGCGTGTACCTTGCAGAAAAGTTACAATAAGATTTGCAGTCAAAAATACAGGAATAGTCCACCATTCAACCTTTTTTATTGCAGGAAGGAGCTCTGAAATTTCTATCTGTTTAAAAATCCAGATAAATGGTATAATCAGGACTGCAATTCTAAGCAGATGGAAAGCAAGTTTTTTATATCGGTAAATCATAGTATATTTCATCTAAAATACGTTCAGATTACTGTTTTCGAAATATTAAAAAAATTATTTTGGTCTTATATGGAATATGAAAATAATTCAATGGTATCAGACGCATTATTTTTTACATCAGAAAAACCATCAGATAACGTTAAAAGAACAGGAGGCAGTATGTTAGAAATGTTCAAAAAAACTCTATATGCGACAGTCGGATTGGCTGTAATGACCAGAGAAAAGGTAGAGGAATTTGGTGAAAAAATCTCGCGGGAAATGAAAATGTCTGAAACAGAAGGCAGAACATTTATAGATGAACTGGTAAAGAGATCTGAGGAAACAAAAGTAGCTATGGATAAGCTGATTTCTGAGCGTATTGAAGCCATTTTGAAAAAATTGGATATTCCTTCACGCAAAGAGTTCGCAGATCTGGATATAAGGGTAAGGAAACTGGAAACAGCGGAAAAAAAGTGAAGGGAACAGGGTACAAAAAGAAAAGTTATTATCGCCATATTAGCAGATATGGTGAGATAATTTCTGTTCTGGTAAAATACGGATTCGGTGATCTGCTCTCAAGGATCAATCTTGAGAAATATTTGAGTTTTGGAAATAAAGTTTTTAAAATACGTCGTAAAAAAAAGATCGAAGAGATATCACGCTGGGATAGAATTCGTTTTGCAATTGAAGAATTGGGACCGGCATTTATAAAACTTGGTCAATTTGCCAGTAACAGGCCAGACATATTACCAGCTGGTTTAATTGAATCTCTGGAAAGACTTCAGGATTCCGTTGTTCCATTTTCTGGTGATGAAGCGGTTGGGATAATTGAAAAGGAGTTTGGTTTACCGGTTGAAAAAATGTTTCACAGGTTTTGTAAGGAGCCATTTGCATCAGCTTCAATTGCACAGGTCCATCGTGCAGAATTAATGAATGGTAAGGAGGTTGCAGTAAAGGTTCAGCGACCTCGTATAGAGTCAATCATTGCTATTGATCTTGAAATAATGTATCATCTTGCTTCTCTTATCGAAAAGCATATCCACGCCGCAGAAATATATAACTTAACCCAATTGGTTGAAGAGTTTGCTGGTGCAGTTCAGAAAGAGCTCGATTTTACAATCGAGGCACTGCATATAGAGCACTTTATAAATAATTTTAGTGATGATAAAACGGTTTTTATTCCTGAAGTCTATCATAACTACAGCAGCAGGAAAGTGATAACGACTGATTTTGTAATAGGAATTAAGGTTAGTAATGTTAAAGGGTTACTTGAAGCAGGGCTTAATCCTAAACTGGTTGCTTCCAGAGGTGCTGACATTATTCTAAAACAGATTTTTTTCTTTGGTTTTTTTCATGCAGATCCTCACCCGGGTAACATTCTGGTTAAAGAGGATAACATTATCTGCTTTCTTGATCTGGGAATGACTGGGATTATTACGCCAACTTCAAGGGAAAAGCTTAGTCTGATAATTTTAGGTATTGTAGAAAAGAATCCACGTAAAATTGTCAAGGTACTTTATACAATGTCTGATATCCAGAAAGAGAACAGGGAAGATCTTGAGTATGAGATTGCTGAACTGATTCAGGAATATAGTTCACGGTCTCTGCGAAATATTAACATTGGAGACGTTCTTCATCGGCTTTCCAGGATACTGTCAGTGCATCAGTTAAGGGTAATTCCGGGCTTTTATCTGCTTGTTAAAGCACTGGTAACAATTGAGGGAATTGGTTACAGATTAGATCCTCAATTCGACTTTATGGCACATTTAAAACCATTTGCTTCCCGTTTGATACGTGAACAGCTTAGTCCGATTCATCTGGCGGATCTGGGTTATGGTTCGCTCATAGATTTATTTTATTTTGCAAGAGATTTTCCTTCTGAAGCAATGGATGTTTTTCAACTCGCTAAATCCGGCAAAATGAAATTTGTGTTTGAGCATCAAGGGTTGGAACCTGTTATGAGAAGGTTTGATAAATTTGTCAATAGAATTGTTTTTGGTCTGGTATTAGCATCACTTATAATTGGTTCATCTATTGTTGTTTTATCAGATATGCCACCCAGATTATACGGGCTGCCGGTGATTGGTATAGCAGGTTTTATAGCAGCGGCTATTATGGGTTTTTGGCTTCTTATATCTATTCTTCATCATGAAAAGATGTAAGTTTTGCATAAACTGCAAAAACTCTTTGTACATACAGATACATTCTTCTATTTTGACTATTTTAAAGTATATCGAATAAAACGGATCGTACAAATCTGGAGTATACTATAATTTTTAATTTTTTTATAACACTTCATAAAAGCATTTTTGATCCGGCTTTTTATAGAATCGTAATGATTCTTCCCAAAAAAAGAGTCGTTATTTATCTCATTGAGCTGCTTTTATTCACAAGTCTTTTGTCTGGATTAGCTCAAACATTCTATATCACACATCCTGAAAGAGGAATATCTGGTTATCTTGAAGCTGCATTATCGGGTATTGAAATTAAAAGCGGAGTGCTTCATTCAGAAAAAAAACTGCCATATGCTATCCCTTCATATGTAGTTACACCATTATTGAACTCCTTGTTTGGGGTACCGGTTATTTTTAGTGAAAATATTGATTCAATTTTAATTATAGATACAACCAGATTCCAGGATCACAAGTATAAAATACCAGTTATAATCGTTAAATCCGATCATGTCAGATTTATTTTGAACAAAAGAACTGATGTCAGTATTCCATACAGGAACCTGCTTTTAAATAAGGACAATCTGGTTTTTAATGCAGAAAATATAAGAGATTTCCTTTTAGCTAATTTTGTAAGTATTTTTTTGTGTTGTTTATTCTTCAATAATTTTCAGAATCTTTTTTTAATACTGTTCAGTATATTTTTTTTGGCAATAGCAGCATTTATTTTCAGAATTGAGAAGGAACGGAAATACCTGGATTATTTCAAGATTGCTTGTTTTGCAGTATCTCCTATATGTGTAGGGATAGTATTGATTGCATTATCTGGAGTTAAAATCGCATGGATATGGCATATTCTGATCTTTTTTTCTACTATAGTAATGTTTAGAGCTATTGTTGCATCGGGAACAAATAATACAACCAAGAGAGAGTCAGAGGACAACTTATGATATTGAGTATTGAACAGAAAAAAGGTGATCCGCTTTATTTATATGGAAAGATTACAGTTTATGCTAAAATTGATATAGATCCATCAGAACTCATTTCAGTTAAACATCCTGTTGCTTCAATGGTTCATAACAATCTTCTTGTTGCTCAGGGAAATTTTAAAGATCAAAGCAGCTTACGAGACTTTCTCAAATCGGAAATGGGTGTTTCCATGGAAGAGGGGTTGGAAGAAGGATTGGCAGACTTACTAGAAAAAATGGATGGACTAGAAGGTGCTTTGGACCCTCAGAAACTGAAAGACCGACTTGAAAACTTAAGTGAATTTGAAGAATTTATTCCTACACCAGCTAAAATCGTTCCCTTCCATACTGAAGAAGAAATTTTGAGTCAGGAGGGAGATGTCTATTATACAGGAGTTTTTAAAAATATTGGTAATGCAGTACTAAGCGTTAACGCGATACCTATTCTGTATCAGGCTCGATTTAAAGAACAGGAAATTCAGAAAGTTCG
The DNA here is from genome assembly GCA_012728995.1 of Fibrobacter sp. Lineage (GTDB taxonomy): Bacteria > Fibrobacterota > Chitinivibrionia > Chitinivibrionales > Chitinispirillaceae > JAAYEB01. The sequence continues at coordinate 48,485 of JAAYEB010000166.1, forward strand.
AAATGAAATTGAGTTATTGATTTCACAAATTGAAAGAAATGAAACTGTAATAGAAACATTTAAAACTCCTGGTATTGATATTGAAGAAAAGCTGGTTAGAAATTTTATCCCGAACATGCTTTACTCGCGTATGGAACCGAAATCATTTCAAAAAACTACACAACAGTTTCGTTCTTTTATGAGTGGTTATAAATTTATGGATGATGTAGATTCGATTATAGCTATTATCAGCAATAATCATGAAATGTCTTCAGATGATTATAAACTATTGGAATTATACGCAAAAAAAATTGCATCTGTTAAAAATGAAGATTTTGGTGCTGCTGAAAATTACAATCGCGAGATTCAAAAACATAAAAAACACTAATACCGGATTTTTTGTAGATATGGTATATTTTTCTATATTATCGGTATTATTTACAAGAATTACTTTCTAAGTATTGTGATAAAAAATCCTAATGATATTGTCGATTGTCTGGTAACAGATTTCCTTGATGTGTTGAGGGAAAATCTTATCAGTGTTATAATGCATGGGTGTGCTGTTTCACATGAGTTTGTTCCGGGAAAGTCCATAATTTCTATTTCGGTGATATTATCTGATTTGTCTGTTGAGATAGTTCAAAAATGCGTCCCTGTGCAGACATATTGGAAAAAAAAAGGTGTTATTGTATCTTTTTATTTTACACCTGAGTTATTGAGGAAATTACAATATACTCATCCTGTTGAGCTGTTAAACATTAAAAATAACTATAGGGTGTTGTATGGTGATGATCTTTTCAGCAAAATGGAATTACAGAAAAATTTTATTATTTTACAGTGTGATCGGGAACTTAAATCTGTTTCGATGAGTTTAAGATCCGATTTCATCAATATATTCAGAAAAGAAAAAAAGATAAAATCTGTTTTAATGACACTGTTTCCCCGATTGCTTCCTCTTTTTTGTGCTATCCTTATTACAGTGGACAGGAAAATGTGCAGAAGTGAATCAGAAATTATTTCTGGTATTGAGGATCTTTGTGGTTTGGGGATATCTGCATTATCAGATCTTTTTTATGATAATCAAAGATTTAAAAACCAGAACCTAAATTTACTAATTCGTTTTGTTGAAGCGATAGATAAAATTGAATGTTTTGTTAATCAAATTAGAGAAAATCAGACAGAAAGTTAATGAACAAATAAATTATGCATCATGATGTATTACTTCTATCTCGTATTATCGAATACATTCCTGTTGGTATTGTCGTGATTAAAGCCGACTGTACTGTTTATTATGCAAACCTTTTGGCGGAACAGTTATTTAATTGTGCCAGAAACCAACTATATGGGAAAACTCTTGATCATTGTGTCTCCGGCTTTAATATTCATCTGTCATGGGGAGATATCCTTGAAAGAATTTTTAAAGGAGAACTTAATGAAGTCAGTGTCATTCTTGAACCAGTAGACAGAGATGTGTTGATATGTAAACTGGATGTCTTTTATGTGGGAGGTGATGAAAATCAACAGAATACCACAATCGCCCTAATGTTCAGAGATATTACTCAGGAAGAGCATATTGCTGAACAGATCGAGAAAAAAAATCTTGAAATGGCTAAAATGAACTCTGAGCTTATCCGATCCAATGCAGAGTTAAAAAAAGTTTCTGAAATGAAATCAAATTTCCTCAGTATCGCTTCTCATGAACTAAAAACGCCGCTTACCTCAATTAAGGGGTACTCTGATATTATTATTGATAACATGAAGGATAAAATTGACAGTGGCGTATTCAGAATGATAGAGAGTATAAACCGGGCTGCTGATCGTCTTCATAAAGTTGTGAACAGCATTCTGGATGTAACACGAATTGAACAAAAGAGATTGAGACTTAAACCGGAAATGCTCGATCTAAAATCTGTGGCAATGGATTGTCTGGATGAACTTTCACAGTTTTATATAAAACGAGGAATAAAATTCCGTTGTGATTTCAATGATAATATGCCACTGTTTTATGGTGATAAAATGAGAATGCAGCAGATGTTTACAAATCTGTTCAGTAACGCAATAAAATATTCACCGGATAATTCTTTTATTGATGTAGTACTTTTTCCGGAAAATGAGGACAGAATACATCTGGTTGTTAAAGATTATGGAATCGGTATTGATAAAAGTGAACAGAAAAATATCTTTGATGCTTTTTATGAAATCGGAAGTGCTTATCGTCACAGTACTGATTATACAAAATTTATGGGTGGGGGAAGCGGACTCGGCTTATCAATTGTTAAAGGCGTGATAGAACGGCATGGCGGGCGTATATGGGTCGAAAGTGATGGCGCCAAGGAAAATGAGTTTACAGGGAGTGAATTCCATGTTGTATTGCCAGTGCAGTCTGAAATCAGTTGGGATGATGACGAAACCAAGGCATTGATAATTGAAAGAGTGGAAGATAACGAAATAATGGATACCAATGAACAGACTGATTTAAAACCAACTATTTTATTTATTGATAGTGATAAGGAGGCTATCGAAATTGCACGTATGGTTCTGGAAATCGCTTTTGACATTATTGTAGCAGAAACCGGAGAAACCGGTTTGACCCTTGCATTTGAACATAAACCATCTGTAATACTTATGGATTCATATTTGCCCGGTTTGGATGGATACAGAATCTGCCGGATCTTAAGATCTCAGGAAGAAACCCGTGATGTACCGATTGCATTCTTTTCGGCTGGTACTCAAAATGATGAAATACAAAAATGTTTTGCAAGTGGTGCTGATGATTTTATTGTTAAACCATTCAGTGGCAGAGAACTGGTTGACAAAATCTGGCGGCTTTTAATGAAGAAAAAAGAGGAAGAAACCTTTAAATAACATGGACTATTATTATACGATTAGTGTCTCTCTTTCGTGGAGGATCGAAACACAACACAGGGCCATTGTGGTGAACTCTGCAGCAGTTGCCCGTGTGTGGCAAGGTGATACGGAATATCCTCCGCGGTAAGCTTAAATGTTTAAACAATTATTATAAAGCTAAACTATTACTACTGCTGCCTGAAAACCGGGTGGTATTATTAGTCGACTTCAAGTCAAGAATGTATTCTCAGTTAAATTATCCTGAACAAACTTGATAATTGTATTTTGATGAAAAATTTAATGATACCTGTTTAACAACCAATTTGAGTGTTTAAAAATAAAAACGGGAAAAGAAAACTCTTTTCCCGTTTTTATTAAAATTCGCTTAACTGTAGATTTACTTAACCTGTCGTTCGATTGTTTCTTTATCTACATTCTCTCTTAATGCATCTTTAAATGATCGGTCCAGGTTAATTGGATCTGCATTAGGATCATCAGTATCCATAATATAAACAGGAGTTGGATTATCCAGGTAACCAACAACTTCAGCGTTATCAAAGACAAAGGTTTTGCTTTTACCGGTAGCAACAACGAGACGTTTCTCTATCCATCCATTATCTCCTGAAGGTCCTTCTACCTTATAAAAACGGCCTTTTTCGTCTTTAACTATGAGCCTGTCTTTTGTTCCTACAGTAAAAATTGGTTCTTCATATACTTCACGTGTCTGATTCTTATAAACTCCCACATTATCTTTATTTGGAGTAACATATTTTTGCGCATGAGCGGTTGAAAAAATTGCTACTGTGAATATTATTAATAATGGCAACGTATTTAAACGCATAAATCGACTCCTTTTCATTTCTTTACCCCTTTGAGGGATTGTGTTCTTCCCTTAAGTATAATAAATTCTGCTTTTGAAAGCAATTATAATTATAATATAAAAAAAACTTCACTAACATTGGTAACTATTTTTAAAAAAAAGTTTTATTTATAACAAAAATCCATATCTTTTGCTGCCTTAGTTTCATCAAGACGCCCTACTGGAGTTGTAACAGGTGCTTTTTTGAGATCCTTTGGGTTTTTAGCCGCCGCATTTGAGATTTCAATCATTGCAGAAATAAATTGATCAAGTGTTTCTTTGCTTTCTGTTTCAGTAGGTTCTATCATTAATGCTTCCTTTACGATAAGCGGAAAATAGATAGTTGGGGGATGGAACCCCTTATCAATCAAAGCTTTGGCTATATCTAACGCATGTATGCCATTTTCAAGCTGTTTTTTGGCACTGAAAACGGTTTCGTGCATACAAATATGATCATAAGGAAGGTCATAATAACTTTTGAGCGAATTCATGACATAATTTGCGTTCAGAACTGCATTTTCACTTGCTTCACTTAACCCGGCAGCTCCCTGGATAAGTATATAAACATATGCTTTAAGACAAACTGAAAAATTACCGTAAAAAGGTGCGATATATCCTATGGAATCTTTATAATTATAATCCAGTCTGTAAATACCATCATCGCATTTCCTAATACGAGATATCGGCAAAAACTGTTCCAGATGTTTTTTGACACCTACGGGACCTGCTCCCGGACCACCACCACCATGGGGAGTAGCGAAAGTTTTGTGAAGATTTAAATGCATAACATCAAAATTAGCATCACCAGGTCTGAATTTACCCATTATAGCATTGAGATTTGCACCATCATAATAAAGCATTGCATCATATTTATGAGCAAGAGTGGCAATTTTTTCTATTTCCGGATTAAATAAGCCCAATGTATTGGGATTTGTCATCATTATGGCGGCTGTTTTTTCATTGATCAGGGATTCCAGTGAACTGATATCCAGTATTCCTCTTTCATTTGTCGGTATTGACTTCACTGAATAACCTGCAATGGAGGCACTGGAGGGGTTTGTTCCATGTGATTCGTCTGGAATAAGAACTTCTGTTTTTTGGTTGCCCTTATGATTATGGTATGCTGCGATTAACATCATACCAGTAAGTTCACCATGTGCACCTGCCATAGGCTGAAGAGTAAAAGCATCCATCGCGCAGATTTCACACAACAGAAGTTCGAGATTATGCAAGACTGCAAGTGCGCCCTGGGTGTATAATTCACCTTTGTTTTGTTGAGCAAGTAATGGGTGTATTGAAGAAAAGCCATCCAGTGCTGCAATTTTTTCTGTTATTTTGGGATTATATTTCATTGTACAGGAACCCAGCGGGTAAAAGCCTGAATCTACTCCAAAGTTTTTACGGGAGAGTTCTGTAAAATGACGGACTATATCCAGTTCTGAGAGTTCACAAAGCTCTGCGGGCTCGGATCGTGTATATTTATCTGGAATTTCATGGTGGAGAGGAACATCACTGACCGGGAGTGTAACACCTTTTCTTCCTCTGATTGATTTTTTGAATATTATTGACATATATTTTCCTCCAGCAACATTGCAAACCGGTTTATTTCATTTATGGTTCTTTTTTCTGTAACAGCAATCAGAAGGCAGTTTTCCATTTCGGGGTAATAATTACCAAGTGGTAAACCGGCTGAAACACCCTGTTCAAGCATTTTTTCAAAAACAGGTGTAGTTTTCACAGGAAGTTTAACTGTAAATTCGTTAAATACAGGTAAAGAATCCATAACTTTTACACCAGGGATTTTCTTTATTGTTTCCATGGCATAATGAGCTTTGTCAACGCAAAGAGAAGCCAGGTCACGAATTCCCTTTTTACCCAGTAAGCTCAGGAAAATATGTGCCCGTATAGCACATAGTGCCTCATTGGAACAGATGTTTGATGTAGCTTTTTCGCGTCGAATATGTTGTTCTCTTGCCTGAAGCGACAACACAAATCCTTCACGGCCATGGTTATCGACTGTTCTTGAAACAATACGCCCTGGCATTTTTCGGACGAACTCTTTTCTGGTAGCCATAAAACCAAGGTATGGTCCACCAAAAGATAGGGGGATGCCAAGTGACTGACCTTCTCCGGTAGCAATATCAAAACCTTGTTCACCTGGAGTTTTAATAATGGCTAAAGCAACAGGGTAGACAGACTGAATCGAAAGAATTCCCAAAGATTTACATTTTTCTACAATATCAGAATGGTCATCAATAAACCCGAAAAAATTGGGGTTTTGCAGGATAATAGCAGCGGTATTTTTATCAAGGACAGAAAAAATATTTTCTCTGTCACACAGGCCAATTCCCTTACCGGTTTCAACCAGCTCTAAAGAAAGGTTGTTTGCATATGTTTTTAACATTTTCCTGTAAACAGGATTAACGCTGATATCGACAATAATTTTTTTTCTGCCAGTTATGTGTGTTGCCATCTGAACCGCTTCATATAACGCTGTACCACCGTCATACAAAGATGCATTTGAGACATCAAGATTTGTAAGACGGCAGATGTCGGTTTGATATTCATATGTTGCGCAAAGGGTTCCCTGAGAAAGTTCTGGTTGGTATGGAGTATAGGCAGTATAAAATTCACTTCGAGAAACAAGAGCATCTATGGCTGCGGGAATAAAATGGTCATAAAATCCTCCACCTAAAAAACAGGTTAGGTCTGAACCATTTTGAGCAGCTAAATTTTTAAAAAAAGACAGGATTTCCAGTTCCGATTTAGGTTCAGGAATAGAAAAGGATTTTGGTGCAAGATTTTGTGGAATATCCCTGAAAAGATCATTGATTGAGTCCACATGGCAGGTTTTAAGCATCTCAATTTTCTGATCTGCAGTGTTTGAAATAAAACTCATTGTTCGTTCTCCACAAAATTATCATACGAAGCAGCATCCATAAGTGTTTCGTACTCTTCTTTATTATAATCACGAAGTTTGAAAATCCATCCTTTGTCGTATGGATCGGTATTGATTTTTTCCGGAGATGATTCGAGGTCGTCATTAATCTTTGAAACAACACCACTTACAGGTGAAAAAATGTCGCTTGCAGCTTTTACCGACTCTATTACTGCACATTCACCTTTTTGTGCGACTTTTTGACCTGTTGACGGTAATTCAACAAAAGTAACATCTCCAAGAGATTCCTGGGCATGATCAGTAATTCCAACAACAGCCAGATCACCTTCAATTTTAATCCACTCGTGTGTTTTGGTATATCTGCGATCTTGTGGTGTCATTATGTATCTCCTTTTTATAAGATTACAGAAAGTTTTTTATATCTTTGCGACCAGTAGCCTGTTTGTAGAACGGAAGAGCTTCAATATAGCCTTTGAGTTTATCACCTCGCTCTGTTTTGATAATTAACTCACTGGATAGTTGTTGACTATCAACAATATACCCGAGAGCGCAGGCGCACTGTACTGATGGGCAATAACTGCCGCTTGTAATATAACCGGTTCGGGATCCATTTTTGTCAAATATCAGATCTCCCTCTCTGGCACTTCTACGGCCATCAAGTTTAATTCCGACAAGTTTAAGCCGGTTTTTGGATTTGTCTAGAACGATTTGTGAGCCAATAAATGGTTTTTCTGATATGGCGCGAGCAGCTCCGCTTGATGCTGCATTTGTTTTTTGATTTAATTCATGACCATATAAAGAAAAACCCATTTCAAGCCGAAGTGTATCTCTGGCACCAAGGCCAGCAGCAACAGCACCGTTTTTAAGGCATTCGTCCCATAATTCCAGGGCACAATCCGGTGTACAATAAACTTCAAAACCGATTTCACCTGTATAGCCAGTTCTGCTTGTAAGAATTTTTTCTCCGTGATAATAATTATACTTGAAATTATAATATTTCATGTCATCGACACGTTCACTCATCAGTTTTTGGAACAGTTTTGCAGATTGCGGGCCTTGAATATCAATTTTTGCAGTTTTTTCAGTAAGGTTTTCGATCACTGTTCTTTCTGAAATATGGCTTGAAATCCATTCAAAATCAGTTTTTTCGGTAGATGCATTAACTACCATAAAAAACTCATTTTCAGAAATTCTGTATAAAATCTGGTCATCAATCACACCACCATTTTCATTACAGATAAACCCATACCTGCAACGTCCGGTTTTTATATCTGAAACTGAACAGGTTAAAATTTTTTCAAGATCATTAACTGCAGTTTTACCTTTAATGACAAATTCACCCATGTGGCATGTATCAAATATTGATACTCCGTTTCTTGTCGCGTTATGTTCCTTGATGATACTGCTATATTGAATGGGCATAATGTAACCGCCAAAAGGAACCATTTTGGCTTTTAATTCAATATGTTTTTCGAAAAGCACTGTTTTTCTCATAATTTAATCCAGTATTCAATATATAGAATAAAAACAGTTTTAAAATACAATATGGTGAGAATTTAATAAAGATATCTATCCGGAACCGGTGTGGGTATCATAAAAAACTTTTTATGGATAAGATTTGGCATACAATCCTTGTATATGAGATAGAAAGGCAATTCAGGAATAAATAATGTTCTTGAATTGCCTTTTTTTCAGGCTTTGCCCGTCAAGTCAGGTTATGACCTTATGTTATGAGCTGTTACTTTAGGTTATTTAGCTCAGTACAGTATGGATGTTTTGATTTTATCTGAAAATTCAGAATTTTTAAGATAAGAGATTATCTCCAGAGAAAAAGGTATAGCGGTTCCTGGACCCCGACTTGTAATGATATTGGCATCCTTAATCACCGATTTATTTTCTGTTGTAATGGATCCGTGTAAAGAACTTTCAAAACCGGGAAAACAAACAGCCTTTTTACCTTCAAGAATACCTGCTTTGCCAAGCACTGATGGAGCTGCACATATTGCAGCACAAAGAAGTCCTTTATTGAAACTTGATTTGACAAGATCTATGATTTTTGAAGAGTTTGCAAGATTTGTAGTTCCTGGCATTCCGCCTGGCAAAATTATTCCATCATACTCCTTATCGAAAGAATCAAGTAGATTATCTGCATGGACTATAACATCATGAGCGCCATTGATTTCAAGTGAATCGAGTCCTAAAATGGTTACTTTAATTTCTGCACGACGAAGCAAATCAATAACTGTTATAGCTTCAATTTCCTCAAAACCATCAGCCAGTATTGTGATGACATGTTTCATGGTAAGCCTCCTGTAATTGTTAAATAGAGTCGTTAATCATATTGATAACCATACAATAAAAAGATTTATCTATATTTATGCAGCAGAATTCCAAAAACATATGGTCAGACTTTACATTTTTTGCAGGGAATCCTTTTTACATACAGCGTTTTACAAAATACTCAAATACGATTTATTGTATGCCATGTTTGTTGTGCATTCTGGATTAACCGGACACTTCATTGTTTTATTCACAGAACTTGCAAAATTCTTCTTCAGTATAATAAATAGAGATCAGGTGGTCAAAACCAACTATCGAGAAAACGTCTGCAATGTATTTATCTGGTTCGAAAATGACCAGCTTACCCCCTTTATTCTGAAGTCGTTTATGGAAATTGGTTAAAATAGTTAAAGCACTGGAGTCAAGCAGAGTCGTTTTTTTCAGATCAACGGCAATCCACAGATTTGATTCATTGCTTTCAAAAAACATTCTGATATCAGTAATGTTTTTGAGGACAAATTTTCCGCATACAGCTATTATAAACCATTTTCCGAATCTGCGGGTATTGATTTCCATTATTTAAGCCTTTTAGATACAGATATAATAAATCTCACAATTATTCAGAATAATGTTTAAAACAGGTTTTCTGTCTCTTTATTCTATAGGCTCCGGAGAAACATGTTGAGGCTTGCTCAACGGATTCGCTAATATCAGGTCAAAATCAGTATTTAATTTCCACACTATCATTTTGTAACTTTTTAAATATTTCCTGGTACAAATATTACCTGATATATAAATTATATAAAGATAAAAACATTGATAGGCATTTTAATTAAATTTTTTATTGTGAACAGTTTGTACCCCAATATGTACCTGTGCTGGTATGGGTATTATCTTTAAATTCTGGAAATTTCCAAATGAAATCAGTGTATCTGCTGTATTGAAACTTACCCGTGAGCTTTGGCCCTTGACTTCAAATCTACACCCACCAGATTCCCAACAAATTTTAACAGTATAGTTTTTCTCTTTTGTATTTGTATGATATACATACGACAGTGTATCATTTTCAGATAACTGATAAATCCTTTTTGTATCGAAACCTGTTGAGTGGCTTTTATCAGTTTCTCTGGTAATAAGGAAAACTTTTTCTATGAAAGTTCCATTGTTATGGTGCATCCATGGAGTAAGCAGGTATTTGCAGGTATTCGCAAATTTCTCATTGTCACCCTGATATGTTAACCATATCCCGTTATGGGGCCAGCAGATTGCAGATAATGATACATTTTTATCGTAGAAACGTACTACTTTTACATCAGTGTCCGCTTTTTTTAATAAAATGATAATTGAAAAGCACGAAAGAAATATTGGTACACTCCATTTAAGGATTCTTACAAAATGTTCTTTACTGGCTGTTACCAGAAGGCATAGAAAAACTGCATAGATAATTATCAATTCGGGAAAGGGAGCACTGAATTTGAGTTCGCTCCATTTCAAGCGGGAAGAAATTTTTGTCAGGAAAATAAGAAAGTCCAGGGCAGAAGAACAGAGAATTTGGGGTAAAATATAGGATGCAGGAAAAACCGGAAAAACAAAATACAGAATTAATGCTATAAAAAAAGCCCACATGCATACTGTCATGACAGCTACAGCTACAATATTGGCAAAAATACCAGATATAGAGATTGTTCCGAAATGGTATAAAAGAGCCGGGGCAGTACCTAAAAATCCACATATGGAAATATAAAGCCCTGTTTGTATTTTTGTAATCAGGAAGTTGAACCCGGGAGAAGGAACCCGAATATAAAACCGCTCAAAAACAGGAGTTATTGTAAGTATACTAAAGGTTGCGAAAAACGAAAGCTGATATCCAGGTAAAAACAGACTTTGTGGAGAAAAGAGTAACCAGGCAGTTCCAGCAAGTCCAAGAGAGTGTAAAGGATAATTTTTTTTCTGAAATAGAAATGAAAGTATAATAAGACTGACCATAATAGTAGCTCTGAACAAAGAAGGTATAAGGCCTATAAAAAACAGATATAGCCATAGAAATAATATGGAAAGTAACAATTTGAACCTTTTGCTCAATGGAAATAATGATAAGAAAGCATAAGCAGCAGTGATAAACATTCCTGCATGAAGACCTGAGATTGCAAGCAGATGGTAGATTCCACATTTGCGAAAGGCACTTTTGATCTGAGGTGTTAAATCATGTTTATCACCCAAAAAAGCAGATTTTAAAACAGCCTTATGATCCGGGTTCGTAAAGAAGTCCAAAAAGGTGATTACTTTCTTGCGGAAGGTGATCGAAATAAAAGAAATAAATGAAACTCTCTTTTTGTCAACAAATAAAGAATCGGCATATATAACTGCACTGATATTACTTGCATTCATATATGTTGCTTCATCAAATGCATAAGGGTTGATCTGTTTTTGTGGTAATTGAATTTTTCCATTTATCTTCAATACATGATTGAGCGATGGAGCAGTTTTACTTTTACAAAGTAATGTTTTAGATTTCAAGATACCAGATTTATCACTCGCAACAAAAGGTTTTTTAATATGAAAAGTATAATGGTTGTATTTTTTTATAGGGTATGATGTACAAACAGCAGTGATTTCATAACTTGATCCATTTTTGTTGAGTTCTGACAGGAATTCTGCCAGGCGCAAATTGCTCTGTTCCCTTATTACACAAGTTATGATTGCCAGGAAGAAAAAACTTAACAGTCGAATTACCTTTTTGCGGAACAAAACACCACAAAATAAAGAAATCGTTGCAAAAGTTCTAGAACTGATGTAAAATATATCATATGAAATAAATGAAAATGATTGGGGTATTTCAAGTGAATAAGCAACCCATATACCCGCTGAAACCGCAAGCCAGCTTAAAAAAGCCGGATAATTGATCCAGAGGATTAGTTCAGGGAAAAGGGCATGAAAAATTCCGAAATGACTCTTCATCTGATTTACCCTTTTTTAAAATATAAATTACATTCTGTTTAGTTCAGAAGAAAATGTTCTGTAATGGATAATTCTGAAAGATCAATTCTTGTTATTGATGATGAAAATGGTATCAGGGAAATGATCTGTGATTATTTGAGTGAAATTGAGGGATACAGTGTTTACAGTGCTTCTAATGGAGCTGATGGACTTGACATACTGAAAAATAAAAAAATTGATCTGGTACTTTCTGATATCAACATGCCGGGGATGAAGGGGTTTGATCTTTTTAGAGAAATCAAAGAATTATATCCGTTGGTAAAAAGGGTATTAATAACAGCTTATAATGTCGAAGAATACCTGGATCTGGCGCTTTCGCATGGTATAGGAAATATTTTTGTAAAAACGAGCCCGTTTAATTTTTCTGAATTGTCCATAACACTTAAAAAACTCCTTGAAGAAAATATTTTTGGTCTTAATCACTATTTTTCCGACAATGCAGAGTGTATGTGTTTCAAAATAAGGAGATCAAAAAAATTAGAAAAGGATGTCTGCAGAATAACTTCATTTATTGGAAGTAGAGCCCAGATAAATAAGCTTGAACTGGTACTTGTGGAATTGCTTACCAATGCAATATTTTACGGTATCTGCAATGAACAATCGGCTCATAAAGAATACTGGGAGCATAATTTTGTTCTTCCGGAAGATAAAGCGATAACAGTCGTAGCAGCCAAAGACGACAAAAAATATGGCATATCAATAACTGATACTGGTGGCAGGTTGAAAAAAAATGATGTTCTTTATTGGTTGAACAGGCAGATTGCCACAGATCAGAATGGGTTACCTTTGGGATTATATGATTCACATGGCAGAGGTTTTTTTATTGCACGAAAATACATAGACAGACTTATTATTAATATAAATCAATCTTGTAAAACAGAAATAGTCATGATCAATTATTACTCCGATACATATAAAGGTTTTAAACCTCTCTACATAAATGAGCTATGAAATTTACATCAAAAGTTCCACCCAATATTCCTGAAAAAACTGCTATAGAAAACTATCTTGCAAATAGATTTACATATCACAATATTGAAGAATGGCAGAATATAATAAAATCCGGGTCTGTTCAAAGAAATGGCGTCTTAGCATTACTTGAAGATACTGTGATGCCGAATGATGAAATCACATACGATCCTGGAGAATTTGAAGAGCCGCCCGCAAACCTGTCGTATAAGATCATATATGAAGATGAGTGGTATATTGGAATAGATAAACCTGCAAACCTTTTGGTGCACAGGGCTGGTCGTTCTTTTAAAAACAACTTAATTTACCAATTAAGATATGTTCATAATCCACGATTTCCAGAGTCTCACACTGTCCACAGGCTTGATCGTGATACAAGCGGCGTAGTACTTGTCGCTAAAAGTTGTGAATCCTGTGCGAAATTATCACAACAGTTTGCTCAAAAATCTCTGGAAAAAGAGTATGTTGCGCTAGTTCACGGAAAATTTGATACATCAATAAAAAGAATAGATTTACCTTTAGGGAAAGCTGTTAGCTCTTCAATACCATACAAATATCAAATTGATCCCAAAGGCAAACCTGCTTCAACACTGGTTATTCAAAGTGTTATGATCGGTAATTCATATTCATTACTGACCTTACATCCGCTTACCGGACGAACTCATCAGATACGAATTCATCTGGCTGCGGTTGGAAACATTATTGTAGGTGATAAACTGTATGGTATGGACGAGAAAACTTATCTTAAATGGCGGGAATCACCTTCTGAATTTACATCTGAACTTATGATCAACCGTCATGCCCTGCATTGTAGAATGCTCTCTTTTATACATCCCTATTATGGCAAAAGAGTTGTGATTGAATCTGAAACAGCATCTGATATGAAAAAACTGATAATGAAATTGAAAAAGGTGAAGTAATATTGCAGATGATAAAAGAAAACGGGATCATTAAAGACCCCGTTTCAAAGCATTACTTTTTTTTCTTTTTCGCAGGTTTTTTTGCTGCGACTGGTTTTGCTGCTTTTTTAGAGACTCCAGAAACAGAGTCTTTAGCAGCTTTTGCTACCCGGAATTTGACGACTTTTTTTGCAGGAATTTTAATCTGCTCGCCAGTAACGGGATTTCTTCCTTTTCTAGCTTTACGCTGAACTACTACAAGTTTCCCAAGACCCGGCAATGTAAAACCGTTCTTGGCTTCCTTATAAGCCAGTTGAGCGATAGAGTCCAGAAAAGACTTAACCTGCTTTTTCGTGAGCTGTTCGCTTTCAGCCAGCTTCGCGATTATTTGAGACTGCGTCAGGCTTTTACCTGCCATGCGCACTCCTTCTGTTGAGACAAAGTGGAAAAGAACAATAACTATGTATCAATTATAAATCAGTGCTTGATCCGCTGTCCAGTGAATTCAACAAAAAACTTATTTTTTAGTAACTTTTTAGATTCAGTAATAAATATCCGGTCGTATACGAATCCTGTTTGGCATATAGATTTTACTTGGTTGTGAATAGTATAATGTATATTTTATAGCCAAAAATACAGGTTCACAAAGCATGGATGTGTTATGAATAATGAGATTATGACATTAAGCGAGGTTTCAAAGTACCTTAGAATATCACAGAAAACCCTGATTCAATGGGCACTTGATAAAACAATTCCTTGTTGTAAATTAGATGATGAATGGCGATTTAAACGGAATGAAATTGAACAGTGGGTTGAAAAACGGTTTTCGAACAGAACAGAAACTACAAACAGTATAGTGCTGTTAAAAAAAGTTCTGGATCCAGGACATGTAAAAATCATGAATGCACAAAATAAAAACGAAGCACTGCAGGCACTTATAGATATTTTGCATATAGCTGCCGGGCTTAAAAAACGCAGCGAACTGGAAGAGGCGATTTATCATAGAGAAAAATTGATGAGCACCGGTATTGGACTTGGTGTTGCAGTACCTCATGTAAGGCTTGCATCTATTAAGACTATGCGTATGGCAGTTGGTATAAACAAGATCGATATTACGGATTATGAATCCCTGGACAATCAGCCTGTAAGAATTATTGTTATGGTTGCAGCAGGAAAAGGACAACACCAGGAATACATCAGACTACTTGCTTCACTTAGTTCAATTTTAAAGCAAACCCGAATACGAGAAAAACTGCTCGAAACAGATGACACAAATTTTATTTACAAAGTTTTGACAGGAAATGAAAACTGATGGAATTTCATACTAGTATTATTCTGATTTTGGGAATTGGAATTCTTGGCGGTACTTTTGGTGCTGTCATTTTTCAGCATCTGCATATTCCACAGGTAATCGGATATATTGCAGCAGGGCTCATTATAGGAGAGAGTGGTTTTAAAATTGTAACGCAGACAGATATTCAGAATTTATCTCAGTTTAATTTCTTTGCTTTGGGAATAATAGGGTTTCTTGTTGGTGGAGAACTTAATTTCGAAACCCTGAAAAAATACGGCCGACAGTTTTCAGCGATTCTTATCGGAGAAGGTATTACTGCTTTTCTTTTTGTCAGCATTTCTTCTGCTGCTGTAATCTATTTTGTATACCCGGTTTTTCCCGTTGCAATTGCTGCGGGTATCGTGTTTGGTGCAATTGCTTCTGCTACAGATCCTGCCTCAACAATGGAAGTTTTATGGGAGTATCGATCAAGGGGTATTTTAACAACTACTATTATTGCCATTGTAGCTCTTGATGATGCGCTCGCGATGACTCTTTATGGATTAGCAACAAGTATCGCACGAATCCTCACTGGTGATTCAGCGTCAATACTACAGCAGTTATTTGTTACATTTATTGAGTTGTTTGGAGCTGTCTTTACAGGACTGATTTCAGGTATGCTTCTTATTTATGTCCTTAAACGTAATAGAGAGAAAGAAAAAACACTGGCCTTTGCTATAGGAGTAATCCTTCTTGTTATTGGTATAGCCATAGCTGCACAGATGGATGTTATTCTGGGAGCAATGACACTGGGTGCCACCATTGCGAACCTCGCACCACAAAGGAGTAAGGAACTTATGGCTCTGGTCAAGAATTCTTCAGCACCTATCTATGTAATATTTTTTGTACTGGTTGGAGCACAGCTCGGACTTTCCAAAATGCCAGTGTGGCTCTGGCTGATAGTAGTCTTTTATGTCATCGGTAGAAATATCGGTAAAGTATTGGGAGCTTATACAGGCGCAAAGATCAGTAAAGCTGAGCCGGTAGTACAAAAGTTTACTGGTTTTGGGCTTTTTCCACAGGGTGGCGTTGCAGTAGGTTTGTCTATTATGGCTGGTCAGCATCTTAATGAAATCACATTTGCTGGCGGGATATCATTAGGTGAAGCAGTTATTTTTACTGTAACTGCAACAACGCTGATTGTTCAGATTATCGGTCCCCCAATGGTTAAACTCGCAGTTAAAATGGCTGGAGAAACAGGAAAAAATATCACAGAAGAAGATATAATAGTATCTTGGACTGTTAACAATGTCCTCAGCGGGGATTTGCAATTCATAAAAGAGGGCGATTCAGTTGCAAGTATATTCAAACTGTTTTCAAAACGTGATAACCTCATGTATCCGGTAATTGATCATGATGGTAAAATTGCAGGAATAATAACTCTTGAGGCTCTAAAAGAAGTTGTAGCCCAATGGGATACCTGGGAATGGCTTGTTGCTGCGGATGTAATGAGTCCAATGGTAGAAACTATACCACAATCAATGCCTCTCAAAGATGCAATGAATACTATTCACTTGCTTAATGTTGAACAGATCGCGGTCGTTAATAATGAAAAAGAATGCAAACCTGTTGGGATTCTTGATATCCGTTCTATTCGAAGACAGGTTAGTGAGGAGATTATCAGGCGGCAGCAGGTGCATCCAGCAGCAAGAGGTGATGCACAACATGTTTTCAGCAGTTGAAAAGCGTGCAAACGAATGCCAATCTTATACTATTGCTTTTTTTTTAATTTTCTCCATAGAGTTGCCTGGCTGATTCCCAGTAGTTCAGATGCCTTTCGGCGATTATTACCTGTTATTCGCAATATTTTTTCAATATGCTGCATCTCAAGCTCTCTGAGTAGAGTCGTATTTCTGGTATTTGACAGTTTCGGTTGTTTATCTGATAAAAGAAGTGACGAAGGCAGATCGTCGGGATATATACAATCTCCAGAACAAAATAGTGCAGCCCGTTCCATTGCATTTTCCAGTTCCCGAATATTTCCAGGCCAGTTATAATAAAGAAGACAATCCAGACAAGATATGTCTAGACGTAAATTGGGTTTATGAAGTTTTCGTGAGAGTTTTGAAACGAAATGCCGCGCCAGAGGAATAATATCTTCAGGTCTTTTTCGCAATGGCGGCATCTGAATTTCTACTACAGCAAGCCGGTAATAAAGGTCTTCTCTGAATGTACCTTCTTTTATCAGGGAAGACAAATCTTTGTTTGTTGCAGCCATTATCCGTACATCAATAGGCCGGGGCTGGTTTTCTCCCAGACGTACTATCTGATGATGCTGTAAAACTCTCAGAAGTTTTAGCTGCAAAGCCGCAGACATGTCTCCGATTTCATCAAGAAAGACTGTACCTCCATTTGCTTCCTCAAATATTCCAGCTCGTTCATGATTCGCACCAGTAAAAGCGCCTTCTGTATGGCCAAACAGTTCGCTTTCCAGGAGAGTTTCAGGAAGGGCACCGCAGTTTATTGCGAGAAATATTTTGCCTGCCCGTGAGGAACAAGAATAGATATAATTTGCAAGAACTTCCTTGCCAGTGCCGGTTTCACCTATAATCAGTAGTGATGAGTCGTAAGGAGCGACTCTCTTTGCAATATCAAGTACACGTAGAAATGATGTGCTTTTTATTTCTGTATGAAAAAGAGTAGTTTTGCAGGGCTTATTCTGTGTTTTGTGGCGATGTTTGTCATTATCCCTTGATAGTTTTTTTAACCTGTCAGTAAGTTTTTCGACCTTTGACTGAATGTCTTCAATTGTAAAAAATTGCAGGTGAGGGTCTAATTTTTCCCCCCAGGCTTTTGCTGTACGGCCGATAGCTGAACAAAAAGGACTTTTGGATGCATTACATGCTTTTTCGATAAAGAAAATATTATCATTCATGCAAAATGACATAAAGCCGCTTGCATATCCTGTAAGAATCCAGCATGAAGGAGTATTGGTATGTCCATTTGCAATGATCTGTTCCTCTGCTTCAACAGAGTTTTCCCAGATTATTTCCATCCTGAAACTATCCGGAGTATCTCCGATTATCAGTTCTTTGACTTTTGTTTTTGATACTCCGAAAAGGGTTTGAAGCCTGGGACCTGATTTCAATAATTCTTTCTTATCTTTCCATTTGAATATTCTTTTCATTGCTGCGGCATCAGCTTTACCCCACCAGTATCCAAAACGGGTTAAAACTCTTCGTGTGTTTTCTGTACCAAGTATCTTGAAAAGATCTTTTCTAAGTTCTGCTATCGCATGCATGTCATGAATAACAAGCCGCCGTCCCTGAAGGTTGATTCCTTCATTTGTAAAATTTACAAGTTCGGACAAGGAAAGGTTTTCTGCAATCAACTATTATCTCCCGATATAAAATATTTCAAAATGAAAAATACGATTATTTCAAAATGAAATACAAGTAGCAATACAGGGCAGATTCTGCATGGCCCGATTTTTGCAAAGCATCGGCAATTTTATTATATTGTATATTGTATTCAAACCAATAAAACTGTCAGATTAAGGAGAAAACGACATGATAGTTGAAGATGTCAGGAATGAGCATATTACCGATGAACTTCCAGCCTTTTTTAAACCGCAAACGGTTGCAATAATCGGGGCTTCTCAGAAACCCAGTAAGGTAGGATATAAAATCCTTGAGAATTTGATACGGGCTGGTTACACTGGTAAAATTATTCCTGTCAACCCATCCGCCGATTCAATTCTTGGCAAAAAATGTTATAAAAGTCTTCTTGAATTCGGAGACAATATTGATCAGAGTGTAATTGTGGTTCCACGGGCTGCAGTTATGGATTCAGTTAAAGAATCAATTGCATCTGGTGCAAAGGCAATTACAGTTATTACTGCTGGTTTTAAAGAACAGGACCGTGAGGGTGCAGAGCTGGAAAAAGAGCTTGCCAAAATATGTAATGAGGCAGGTGTGAGTTTGCTGGGGCCCAATTGTCTTGGACATCTTAATACTCACTTTAATATGGATCTTTCTTTTGGTAAAAAATGGCCACCACAGGGCAATATTTCTTTTGTTTCCCAGTCAGGTGCTTTATGCTCGGCTGTACTGGATCGGGCTGTTGAAAGAGGCTTTGGACTTGCGAAAATGATTAGTATCGGTAACAAAGCCGGGCTTGGTGAACGTGAACTTCTGGCTGCTCTGGCAGAGGATAATGAGACAAATGTAATTGTCTGTTATTTAGAGAGTATTGATGCGGGGCAGGAATTTGTAAAAATTGCAGAAAAAACATCTGAGAAAAAACCTGTTATTATATTTAAATCTGGAGTAACAAAATCAGGTTCTCGTGCTGCCTCATCACATACTGGCAGTCTTGCCGGAGCAGATATTGCCTACGATACTGCATTCAAAAAATGTGGAATCATCCGCACTCAAACATATGAGCAGATGTTCGAATATGCTACAGCATTCTCTTCACAACCGCTTCCTGCCGGTAATCGCGTAGCTGTAATTACAAATGCAGGCGGGCCGGGTATCATGGCTACAGATGCTATTGAGCTTAGCGGTTTAAAGATGGCAGATTTACATCCCGAAACAACAGAAAAGCTGAAAGCAGTTCTTCCCGGTGCTGCAAGTGTAAAAAATCCGGTTGATGTGTTGGGTGATGCTGACCCACAGCGCTATGCCCTGGCTCTGCAGTATTTGTCTGCCGATTCAAATGTAGATGCTATCATAATATTGCTTACTCCGCAGGCTGTAACTGATTGTCTGGGAACAGCTGAAAAACTCTGTGGTGTAAAAGTAAATGGAAAACCGGTACTGGCCTGTTTTTTGGGTGGAGAGGATGTTGCTCAGTCCAGAAATTATATGCTTTCCCACAATCTTCCAGATTATCGTTCACCCGAGAAAGCGGTAAATGTTCTCAAGGCGATGTATGATTACGCTCAATGGCGTAACAAGGATAAAAGAGCTCAGGAATTATTTAAGGGAGAGCGGGAAAAAGTTACTGAAATTATAAAAAGATATCGTCAAGCAAAAGAAGTTCAGATTAATGAAGCAGATGCTAAATCAATTCTTCGGGCTTACGGAATAAAAACACCTGATGGAGCTCTGGTAACCAATTCTAAGGAAGCAATTACCATAGCAGAAAAAATCGGGTTCCCGTTGGTAATGAAAATTGTTTCTCCGGATATCATCCATAAATCCGATGTTGGTGGTGTCGTTCTTAATCTTCAGGACTCACAACAGGTCGCTGCTGCATTTGATTCCATGACAGATAATATTAAAAGCAAAATGCCTGATGCACGGATCAGGGGTGTATATATTGAGAAAATGTGTCCATCGGGAAGCAGGGAAACTATTATTGGTATGATGCGAGATCCGCAGTTCGGGCCGATGGTGATGTTTGGTTTGGGTGGAATCTTTGTAGAGTTGCTCAAAGATGTAAAGTTCGCACTTGCACCTGTCTGCGAAAAAGAAGCGCTTGAGATGATGAAGCAGATAAAAACTTATCCTCTTCTGGCCTCATACCGTGGGCAACCCGGAGTTGATGTCGAAGCAATCGCAAGGACAATCTCAAGAGTAAGCTGTCTGGCAAATGATTTTCCGGAAATTAAGGAACTTGATATCAATCCGTTTATGGCTTTTACAGATAAAGGAAAGTCGGTTGCTGCAGATGCCCGTATGACTCTGATTTAAAAAGGTTACTGTTCCTTTTAATAGTAACAGATAATCAAAATTGGTATTATGAAAATGGCTGTCTGGTCGATAAATCGACACAGCCATTTTTTTTACACATTATAAAATGATTTCCGTAGACAGCTTCAATTCTTGCGGCCCAGGATTATTGGAATTCGCGGCACAACACCATCAAGGCAGGGTTGTTTTTATCGGCTGTTTATCAAAACAGGTTCTGCCCGATAGTGTTGTACACGTAAAGAATTCGTTAAATTTGGGAACCTTTGTATTAGGTATGATAAAACGTACAGAATTAAAGATAACAAGATTTATGGCATAAAACAGCGAGAAAATAAAAAAATATCAGAAATTTATAATTTTATGTTTGTACATTTCTTGTTAGTGATTATTTTTTTGATTTCTAACTGAATCAACCCCATTAATAAATAGTTTTTTAGTTTAAACGATTTAATGGCAAGGCTGATGTAATGGGAAGTACATTTTTTTCCAGTAGTCTTATTGTTCAGATGATATCAAATTTTATTGGAGGATTGTGCATTTTTCTTCTTGGAATGAAATACCTTTCAGATGGTGTGCAGGCTGTTGCCGGAGAGAAAATGCGCAAAATGATTTCGAAAGTTACAGATAACAGGCTTGCGGCCTGTGGAACAGGTCTTGTAGTTACATCCATAATTCAATCAAGTTCCGTAACTACAGTTATGTTGGTTGGCCTTGTTAATGCTGGAGTAATGACTCTTCAGCAGTCGATAGGTGTTATACTTGGTGCTGATATAGGTACAACTATTACAGCATGGATTGTGGCAATAAAGATTACTAAATACGGTCTTATAATTACAGGTATTTCAGGCTTTTTTTATCTTTTCACAAAAAATGAGCGTCATCGCTTTATAGCAATGCTTTTTATGGGTCTGGGTCTGATTTTTTTCGGGCTTCTTATAATGGAAAAGGGTGTAGAGCCTTTTAGAACTCATGAAGGGTTTATTGCGTTGTTTTCAAGTTTTTCGCCAAAAAATGTTTTTGGTGTTATAAAATGTGTTCTTGTAGGCGCACTCGTTACTGCCACAATACAATCATCATCAGCTACTATAGCAATTACTATAACACTGGCTCGGGCGGGTGTTATCGATTTTGATACATCAGTTGCTTTGGTACTGGGGCAGAATGTCGGAACGACGATTACTGCATTTATGGCATCGCTTGGTGCTAATGTCCAGGCTAGAAGTGTTGCTTATGCTCATATTTTAATTAAAGTTGCTGCTGTTTTTATTATTATACCATTTTTCTTTCCTTACTTGAAATTACTGGAAATAGTCATTCATGGTGGCATTGAAATTGCAGCAAGAATTGCGCTTGCTCATACGATTTTTAATGTTCTTCTCGTTTTAGCTTTTTTACCTTTTACAAATTCTGTCAGTAATTTGTTGATTCGGCTTTTTAAGGAGAGAAAAACCGGTGAAGTCCTTGCGCTTACTCATCTTGATACGAGAATCCTTGAGACGCCTATGGTTTCATTAGAGCAGTCCAGAAGGGAAGTACTAAGAATGGGTGAAATTACTGGAACAATGTTAAATGAATTGAATGAAATTATATCCAATGGGGATGCGAAAAAAGAGCAGATTGACTTGCTTTTCAAACAGGAGGAAATTCTTGATCGAATGCAGGAGGAAATTGTAATATTTCTTCAGCATTTACTATCACTGGAGCTGATTTCAACAATAACAAAAGAAGCACAGGAGCAGATCCGGCGTGCTGATGAGTATGAATCGGTGAGTGATTATATAATTTCAATCCTGAAATTACATCTTCGTCTTAAAAATGCAGGTCTTGCATTTGATCATGAAGAGAAAATGGAAATTCTGGAACTTCATGCGGCGGTTTATGATTACTATCGGATTATATTTGAAGCCCACAGGGAGCATGATATCAATGCTCTTATTACTGCAAAGACAAGAGGTGATGCCATAACGCACACCTTTCGCAGAATGCGTTCTCGTCATTTGGGCAAAATGGCAGAAAAACAACTTGATCCACTTATCTGCACTATTTACCCTGATGTTCTGGCTGCGTATCGTCGTATAAAAGATCATTTACTCAATATTGCTGAAGCGGATGCAGAAGAAGTAAAAGAGGTTCCAGCATACATGATTGCGAATACAGATGGATTGGCTTAAATAGATCTGTTTGTGAATGTTTTTTTTGTTCATGATTATATTATACCAAGATCATTCTAATGAATTCAGAAGTTTGTTTGTCAAATGGCAAGCGGTGATTTTAGAATAAAAGTTAGTGCAATAAGATAGTATTTGAAATATGGGAGTTGTTTTGTATGGATGAATTAATCCGTATTATGCCGTGTCTTGATATGCGCAACGGTCGGGTTGTGAAGGGTGTTCATTTTGTTGATATAAGGGATGCTGGAGATCCGGTAGAATGTGCAAAAGCATATTGTGATGCTGGAGCTGATGAAATTGCTATGCTCGATATTACTGCTACAATTGAAAACAGGGTAACAATGCTTGATGTAGTGAAAAGAATTGCAGAAGTGGTTACAGTTCCATTTACAGTTGGTGGTGGGATATCTGATCTCAAATCTGCTGAAGAAGTTTTGAAAGCAGGTGCTGATAAGTTTTCGACAAGCAGTGCTGTTTTTAAAAAGCCCGAACTTATTAAAGAGATGGTTAATGAATTCAGTGGGCAGAGAGTAACGGTTGCTGTTGACGTTGATCGTAATAAATCCATGCCGTCAGGTTATGAAGTATATATAAATGGTGGTAGAACTGCTACCGGGAAAGATGCGATAGAATGGGCAAAATGTGTTGATGGATACGGAGTGGAAGTAATTCTACCTACAAGTAAAGCCGGTGATGGCTCACAGAATGGTTTTGATTTGCCCGTAATACGGTCTATTAAGAGCATTGTGACTGCAAATGTGGTTGCATCTGGTGGCGCAGGTAAAATGGAACATTTCACCCAGGCAATTGAAGCGGGGGCTTCAATTCTTTTAGCAGCTTCTGTTTTTCATTTTGGTATAATTAAAATTCCAGATCTTAAGATCTATTTGAAAAAAACTGGCTATAAGCTAAGTTAGTAGATTGCAGGTTAGAGTATAGAGCTGGATTATATTTCGTTTTTTTTTCAAAAATATTTGCTTAGGATTGAAACAGTAAAGTAGTTTTTTCCTTGTAAGCTTTTGTGTGGTCTGTTGATACTTTGTTTTATGGCAGTACTGATAAAAGAGAAAAGGTAAATTGAATAAATTTACCTTTTCAGTTAATGTAATATTTTTTAGATTCGGGAGTTTTTATGGAAATTATCATAGCACCTGATTATGAAGAGATGAGTAAAATTTCTGCCAGAATTATTGCTTTAGAAATAAGACGAAAACACGATCTCGTTTTGGGATTGGCAACCGGAGATACTCCTGTTGGTACATATCAGCAACTGGTCAAGATTCACCAGGAGGAAGGGCTTGATTTTTCTAAAATAAAATCTTTCAATCTCGATGAGTATGTAGGGCTGGCACCTCTTCATAAGAACAGCTATAACTTTTTTATGCGTGAAAACCTTTTTGAACAAGTTAACATAAACATGGCTAACGTATTTGTTCCACAGGGAAATACTGATGATCCGGAGGAATATTGCAAGTGGTATGAAGAACAGATAAACAATTATGGCGGAATTGATTTACAGGTACTTGGTATAGGTAGAGACGGGCATATAGCTTTTAATGAACCCGGTTCTTCATTTGCAAGTCGCACAAGGGTTAAAGCACTCTTTAAACAGACTATTGAAGACAATTCCCGTTTTTTCAACAGTATTGAAGAAGTACCAAGGTTTGCAATCACCATGGGGATAGGTACTATACTTGAAGCCAGAAAAGTATTGTTAATAGCAAACGGAAAAAATAAGGCTGATGTGGTTGCGTCATTTATTGAAGGTCCTGTTACAAGTCAAATAACAGCGACCGCCCTACAGCTTCACACTCATGTAACTGTTGTTCTTGATGAAGATGCTGCATCAAATTTGGTGCGTAAAGATTATTATAACTGGGTTCGGGATAATAAGCACCTTGTACAGAAAATGGTTGGAAGGTAGTACACCTCATAAGCTTTGCTAAATTCAAAACCAATAAGAGTACAAAACCAGCTCACAGTATGTGGTCTGGGTTTGATTAAATTAATAATTGACTATTACTTCTTCACCATCAACCATCACCATAATCATTTCAGGATCAGATATTATCAATTCTTCAAGAATATCTTCATGCGGATTATGGGAAAAACGTACTGCCATCATATCTGCAAATTTGCCTTCTGATAAAGAACCAAGAAGATGCCCTGCATTGATGGCATTGGCAGCATTTTGGGTAACCCAGTTTATCATTTGTTTCGCAGGAATATGAGGGTATGAGTTTTTAATTGAAAAAAGTTCATCGAACAGACTCATAAAGCCTTGAGCTGCTACTCCTTCTGTTCCAAGGCAAAGAGAGATATTCTTGTTTAATGCGATCTCGAGAGGAAAGGGTTTGTGTCCCATTTGTTTTGTGTATTGATAGCACAAAACAATACTGACATTTTTATCAGCAAGTTTTTCAAGCTCGCGTCCGGTTATATAATTGCAATGGAAACAGATTCCATTTTCGGGAATAAGATTTTCTGAAAGTGCATAATTTACCGGACCTGTACATGTGTCAAAAGGCCATTCTTTTTTTCGTGTGATATGAAAATAAAGGTCACCTGTTCTTTCTGAAAACGCTTGAAGTTCTTCGGAACTTTCTGCAATATGAGCAGCCCATAACTGATTGCGGTTATGAAGATGATGTATGAGTGACCGCTGTGATTGTGGGGTAAGAGAATATAGTGAATGCGGACCCCATCCCTGGACAATATTTTTATTACAAATACCGGTTTTTTCAAGCTTTTTACGTATAAAATTCTCTTCAGGTTCAGAGCTGTCCGGGTGAAGTTCATGTATAATGCAGGCTCGGATTGATTCTTCTTTTAATATTGGCAGAGATAATCCGGATCGAGAACTGTCTACAATAGTAGTTATTCCTTGAGCTAGCAATTCTCGTATTTCAAGTCGTATAGCTGATAAAATCGTATCAACGGGAGCTTGTTTAATCCGTGTGTTCTTTTTTATATCATACGAAGCAAAAGTTTCGTCGGGTTTTTTGATTATTCCCCTTACAATACTTTCTTCCAAATGTGTATGCATGTTGATAAAACCAGGTAACAGGAGTGAATCGCCCAGATTTACAATTCTGTCATTGATACTTCTTCGTACTTTACTCCTGGAGCCTACTGATGTTATCAGATTGTTGCAAACAGCTATTGCTCCATTATTTAGAATTTCTCCTGAAGGGAGAAGTATCCATTTTGCAAAATAAACAGTTCCCATTAAAACTAAAATACATTGGTGACACAGTTTTTTTGGTAATGAAGAATGACTATATTATAAAAACATTTTGATTTCAAAAGCTATGGTTTATGATATTTTTTTACAAAAATCCAACAATTTCTGAAAGATTTTGACTTATAGGGTAAAGCAGTCGTATTTTTAGCGTTTATAATTTAATGAAGGAGGATAAAATGCAGATCTGGATAACAAGTACTCTCATTTCACTGGTAACGGTTTTCACTATTAATGCTCAGGAAACTACAGAACCTGCACCTACGGGCGGATTCGGAAGTCTTCTGCCAATGATGATTGTGATGTTTGCAATAATCTATTTCCTTATGATTCGCCCTGAACAGAAAAAACAGAAACAGCGTCAGGAAATGTTAGGTAACATAAAAAAGGGAGATAAAGTTTTAACTGCAGGTGGAATAATTGGTGTCGTGGGAAATGTGAAAGATGATGTGATAATGGTTAAAATTGCAGAAAATACTGTGATTGAGTTAACAAAAAGTGCTATCACATCCGTAATTAACAGGGAAACCTCGGATAAAGAAGGTGCAAAAGAGGAGAAAAAGAAATAGTTATGGAAGTTAAAATTTATGGTGATCCTGTTTTAAGGAAAACCGCGAAACCGGTTGAAATGTTTGATGATGAACTAAAGCGGTTTGTTGAGGAGATGATTCAAACGATGTTGATAGAAGATGGAGCTGGGCTTGCTGCTCCACAGGTTGGTATCTCCAGGCGTATTGCCGTTATAGATGTTACTGGTGGTGAAGAGGAACCGGTTGTAATTATTAATCCGAAGATATATTATTACTCAGAAGATAAAGAGAGTAAAGAGGAAGGCTGTTTAAGTCTACCGGGAATCAATCTTTCTGTCAACAGATCTGTTATGGTTAGTGTAAAAGCAATGGATATAAATGGAAATGAATTCACAATAGAAAAAGCCCAGGGTTTTCTGGCAAGGGCTCTTCAGCATGAAATTGATCATCTGGACGGAATAATGATTATAGATCATGTTTCTGTTCTTCAGCGGAAACTTATCAGTAGTAAATTGAAAAAAATGGCTAAGACGGGTCGTGATAAATCGAACGCTGTGTAGTTTTTTTTCGGTAGTTGCATTTTGCTGCATCTTTTTTTATTGTTCATATCCCAAGTTTATTGTACCTGATCCACCGCAGGCATCTGTTAAAACGGTTCAAAAACAGGAACAGAAACCGGATCTGGAAGTAAGTGGAAAAATTGCAGTAGATTCGGTTTCTGAAATCAATTTTGCAGATGCTTTCCTAAATGATTCTGACACGGCAGTTGTTTCTGAAAATGAAAACGAAACTCTGCAATCTTTCATATACCCACTATTTTTTATCAGTAATAATCGGGTGCGGGTTGCTCTTCTGCGTAACATAACCCAAATCACATTCTATTCGGTTTCAAAGCTTAGTATCAGTAATCTAAAAAATTATTCATTCCAGGGAAGAATCGTTTTTAGAATTCGTGGGCAACAGGTTTGGGTGACCTCTGAAAATAAAAACCATATTATCACATTGCCATGCACTTTAAAAAGTAAAAGTGAATATAATTATATTGATATTGGAGATAAGAGTTATCGTGGTGACATAATATTGACTATGGAAAAAAACGGGCGTTTTTCTGTGATCAATTCATTGCCTGTTGAGGAGTATTTGAGGGGAGTGGTTCCTCTGGAGATAGGAAGACGGCCCGAGAGCGAAGCATTGAAGGCACAAGCAGTTGCCGCAAGAACCTATACCTATAAACGGATTGAAGAGCGAAAAAACCACTCTTTTGACCTTACCTGTACTGTTACTGATCAGGTTTATGGAGGAGTGCATGTTGAGTACAGAGAATCGGACTCAGCAATTAAAGCGACAGAAAATCTTGTTATGGTTTATGAAGATTCTTTGGTACATGCATATTATCATTCAACCTGTGGCGGAAAAACTGCAAATATTGAAGATGTATGGGATAAACCGTCATATAACTATTTAAGATCTGTAAGAGATACAGATTCAACGGGGAATGCATATTGTAGGATCTCCAGATACTTTACCTGGAAAGAAAAATGGCCGAAACGGGATTTCAACACTATCGTTTCCCGTTATTTAAAAAATCAATTTCCTCAAAATAACATCGGTGGGAAAATTACTGTATTTAAAATTGAAAGCCAGTTTACAGATGGAAGAATAAATGTATGTACATTCGGTGGACCTGGATGGACACAGAAAACTGGCGGTGATAAAATTCGGTTTATTCTCAGAAGGAACACATCAGATAATGCGATATTAAGAAGCGCAAATTTTAAAATCACAGCGTTAAAGGATATAATATCTGTTGAGGGGAGAGGGTATGGACATGGAGTAGGGATGTGTCAAATGGGTGCAATTGGAAGAGCGCGGGCAGGACAGAAATTTGACCAGATATTAAAAAGTTATTATACTGGTATTTCGATTCATAAGGCAACTATTACAAAGAGAAAACGATGAGATTTATAGCTGATTTTCATATTCATTCGCATTATTCGATTGCTACAAGTAGCCAGCTTGTTGTCCCATTTTTGGACCTGTGGGGAAGGAAAAAAGGGATAAATGTTATTGGTACAGGTGATGCAGTCCATCCTGGTTATTTTAATGAATTAAAGGAAAACCTTGTTTCATCAGATAATGGATTGTATAAGGTGAAAAAAAAAAGGTTACTTCCAGAAGTCACAAAGTTTACTTCCAGCGAAATTTCGTTTGTCCTGACAACTGAAATCAGTTGTATTTATAAGAAAAATGGAAAAGTGAGAAAGGTGCATAATCTCATTCTTGCCCCTTCATTTTCCTCTATTTTGGAATTACAAAAACAGCTCCGGAAAATTGGTAATATTGAATCGGATGGAAGACCGATTCTTGGTCTTGATTCACGTGATTTGCTTGAAATCGTTCTGAATGCTGGTGCATTTCTAATTCCAGCTCATATCTGGACACCATGGTTTTCTGTTTTGGGATCAAAATCCGGTTTTGATAGTATGGAAGAGTGTTATGGTGATTTAACAAAACAGATTTTTGCAGTTGAAACAGGACTTTCATCAGATCCACCAATGAACTGGAGATGCTCTTTCCTTGATCGTTTTTTTCTGGTTTCCAATTCTGATGCCCATTCACCCGAAAAACTTGGACGTGAAGCAAACCTTTTTGATACAGAACTTAGTTATTCCTCAATTATCGATGCCTTGAAAGGAAAAAATAATGGATTTTTGGGGACAGTAGAGTTTTTCCCTCAAGAGGGTAAGTATCATCTTGATGGTCATCAGAAATGCCATACTCGTTGGGAACCGGATCAGACCAGAAAACATCATGGTATTTGTCCAGTATGCGGCAAAAAGGTAACAGTCGGGGTTCTTAACAGGGTTATGGAGCTGGCAGACAGTGCACCGGACAGGCCTTTTAAAAACAAACGACCATTTATATCTTTAACACCACTGAAAAATATATTGGCAGAAATTCTTGGTACGGGTCCTCAGAGTAAAAAAGTTTCTGTTTTTTATGAATCTTTAATCAGTAAATTTGGGCCAGAGTTTACAATATTGATGGATATTCCTGTTAAGGATTTATGTCGCGAAAATGAGCTTCTTTCAGAGGGAATTAGACGGCTCAGAGGGGGAGAAGTGTTTTTGGAAGGGGGTTATGATGGAGCATTCGGGAGTGTTAAGGTATTAAAAACGAACTAAGCTGTTTTGTATTAATTTTGAAGGTTTATTTCGAAGATTTTGCTTTTGATGGGGTTTGTTTTGTATTAAGGTTTTTCTTGATAAAATGTTGTATCAGTGTCTTTTCGGTTGTACCTAAATTAATGAATTTAACGCCTACCTCATAAGTGGATCTTCGTTTTGGAATAATATGTACAACATTGGCATTAGTGCGGACAATACAGATTGAGTCAGGGAGAAGGAATGTTAAACGAAGTATCTGTTTGGTTTTAAATTTTATGTCAGTACTGAATCGCATCCCTTTTACACTCAAATTTATCACATTGCAGATTTCTGATACTTCGGGCATCGCAGCGTAGTGATTAGATGTGTATACTTCTACTGTAACATAGTCGACATCAATACGAGGATTTTTTCTGCGTTCAATGAAGTTCATATTATTTTATTACCAGAAAAATTCAGGATAAGTGGCTTTGAATACAATTTTAACCTGTTTGTATTTTTAACTCCACAACAATTTTATCTTTTCGGGATTGAATATGGTACAGAAATCTTTCACGAGAGTAACGCTTGCACTTGATATTATTAAAAAAATTGAGGATGGTCCTTTTAAAGGGTATCATGAATTATCAATAATTAAACATCAGATCAGTCTTCATGATATAATTTCCATAACACCTTCAGATTCGCTTGAAATTGAGTGCGATAATCCATTGGTACCTTGTGACGATCGAAACATTTGCTGGAAAGCTGTTAAGCTGGTAAATTCAGAGTGCGGGATAAATGAAAATGTGAAAATAAATATTAAAAAGAATATCCCGGTTATGGGTGGATTGGCTGGTGGAAGTGCAAATGCAGCAACTGTATTGATGATGCTCAACAGGTTGTGGAATCTTAATATGAACAAAGAAAAATTGAACAATCTGGGGAAGAAGCTTGGAATGGATGTTCCTTTTTATCTTGAGGGAAAAACTGCCTTTGATTCTGAAGCGACATCTTATCTTTACAGGATCCCAAGCTCTTTGCATCTGGTGTTTGTACTTGCCATACCAGATTTTGGAATTTCTACTGCAGAGGCGTACAAGGGAATTGATTACTCTCAAACAGGGAAAAATAAAGAATTGACTCGTTCTATGATTGACAGCTTTAGATCAAACAATCGCGTTGGAGTATTGAATGCAATGCACAATGATTTTGAACCTGTTTTGTTCAGAATCTATCCGCAAATTGAAAATGTTAAGAAGCAGCTGATTTCTGCCGGGTGTGAAAGAGCTGTTGTGTCCGGTTCCGGTTCAACTGTTTTAGGTGTTGCAAAAGATATTGATGCTGCCCGAAAAATTTGTGGTAATATGAATTGCAGAACTATTATATCGGAATCATTGAATTCATGTAACCAGACTTTTTCTAAAGGTGATAATTAAAATTTTGTTCCAATCCTTATTTACCTGCTTCGATAAATCATGCTTAGTCAGGTAAGCTCGGTTTTTATATTTTAATCAACAGTTTTTGTACAATTTAAATGGATTTACAGTTGGTTTTAACAATATCGATCTTCAGAATGTCTGGAATGTCTGTTAGCAGATTAATTTAAAAAGGTGTGATTAAAAAAAGGCAGTAAATTGATGTCTGGATTTTATGAGAAAAATTGATGATATCGGTAAAAGTAATTTCCAGGCAACTTTAACTTTGGATTCACAAATTAGTTATATTATTGTACAATATCTCACAGGAGGTTAAAATCTAATGAATGAATTACCTGTTGAGCGCACAGTTAATTTTAAATGGAATTCTCGGCATGAACTTTATGAATATTTTTGTAAAAAATTTGGATTAGATAAACACTCCGTTGATAACCAGATACATATTACAATGTCAGAGTTTCGTCCCCGTAAGGGTCAGGTAATCAAAACACAGGAGTTATGGCAAAAAGTGGGTTTGGATCTGGAAAAAGAACTTCAGGAAAAAACTGGTGATTAGAACTGAAGTATTGAACCGGGATGTGATTTGATTTCTTTGCTTTTTTAAGTAAATCAAAGAAATATTTACTCTTCTGTGCTTCGCTTCCTTAAATAATCCCTGCGCATTAATGAATTAAAAGGATCGTAGTAAGGGTCTGCGAAAAAGTATGGGCTTGAAGTATATTTGCTTACTCCAAAATGAAAAAGCATTCTATCGGTTGGTTGCCAGGTAAGTGAAACATCGAAAGGTACACTTTTAAAATAATCCATAGAATGTAGATTATTAGCAGAAATATTGTGAGCAGATGAAAAGGTAGAATGTATTGGCAGGCCAAAATTCAGATTAAGAGTTACAGGAGCATTAAATCTGTACTGCATCATTGCAGTATAAAGACTCTGAGATTTGACATTAGAAAATCCGCTATGGCTTGCCATACCAAAGCTTAACCCCTGTTGCATTGAAAAATGGGATGGATCGAAAATGCCGAGATTACTTTTTTGATCCGATTCATATGCTTTTTCGTTCTGTCCGAAAATTGCCGAGCTGATGGAGCAGACAAAAATGAATATAGCAAGTTTGCTCATATTGATGACTCCATTAGTTAATTCTTTTTAGATTTCGATTAAAGATCAGATATATTGATGATATTACTATAGTATACTTTTTTACACTAACAGTTTTCCAGTACAAAATCAGTACCTGATAAACCAATTATTTGGTTCACAACTGTATTCTTAATGAATACAGTTTATGGTTCTTGACTTGATCTGGTTGATATTTTTTGATTATACTTTGGATATGGAAGAAAAACATTTAGAACTTGTAATGCCAAATATATTTGAGTATTACGATTATAGACAATATTTAAGAGATCTGGTTACGTATGAAAGAAAACGTTGTCCTGTATTCTCAAATCGGTATATTGTGCAAAAAGCTGGATTAAAATCTCCTACTGCTTTGAAACATGTGATTGATGGCAGAAGGAACATGAGCCTTGAAACTGCAAACCGTTTTGCAACTGCATTAAAGATCGAAGGAATAAAGAGGCATTATTTTCTTACTCTTGTCCTCTTTAATCAAACTTCATCAATTGGGGAAAGAGAAAAATACCTCAATGAACTTTTTGAATTAAAAAAAGCTGATGATCCTTCAAGGCTTGATGAAGAGTGTTATGAAGTACTGTCAAAATGGTATAATTTAGCTATAAGAGAAATTGTTGAACTTCCTGATTATAAAAATTCAGCAAAATGGATTGCTCGTGTGCTCACACCTCAGATTACAATTCAGGAGGCAGCTTCAGCATTAGATCTTCTTAAAAAACTAGGTTTGATAAAGAAAGTTGATGGTCATTTGCGCTCTGTTGATAAAATTTTAATATCGGATGAAAGGGTTCGTTCTGTTAAAGCGGTTGAATTTCACAGGCAGATGATTAAACTTGGGGCAGAAGCGCTTACACGATTTGAAAGTTGTGAGCGCGAAATATCTGGTACTACTATCAGAATCGCGTCAAAGGATGTTGAAAATATTAAATTATTACTGAAGGAATTCAGGCGTAAAATACTGAATCTGGCAGCTAACAGTCCTTTGGCGGATCAGGTTTATCAGCTTAATTTTCAGTTTTTCCCCTTGGCCACAACTGATCGAAAAGGACGCCTTTCTGATGAACAGGAATAATTATGAAACTTTTATTAAATAAAAAAGCCTGCATTCTGCTATTGGGTTTGATCTTCATATTTGGTTGCGGTGGTGGTACCGATATTGGAAATCCGGATATTAGAGGAGTTGTTTGTTATAATAATGGTAAGAGGGTTTCTGGTGCCATGGTTGTTAAGGGTAGCAAAAAATGGGATATGGAAACTACAGATACTGTATACGATAAAGATCTGGGAGACTTTGTTTTGAAATTTTCATCCAGGGCTTTTGATACTACCTATTGTAACAGAAATGGTGAATTCCATTTTGATAGTGTGGTTGCAGGTGAATATATGCTTTTTGCTTCTAGTGACACTTTTTTAGGAATTAAAGAAGTATATCATAACTACTATGAGGATACATATTGCGAAATCAATGTAAATGAGCCGGTTAAGGTTTCTATTGTTCCTTACTATATTGCATCTGATAGTAATAGCTGGTTTTCAGCTGCAAGGATATCCGGAACGCCGGTCTACTCAAAAGCGGATTCAACCGGTTTGATTCAATTTGACGCAGTTCCTTCAGGAAATCTGGACCTGATACTTTACAAAAACGATGGGCAGATTGAAAAGTATTCAGGTTTGGGAACTTTCCCGGGTTGCAGCTCTACACTTAAGGTTGATCCATTGAAAACTGACGAGTACTGGACGCCGATGCCTTGTGGGGTAAGAGATCCGCAGGGAAGACCTTTTATTATTTGGAGTAGTCCGGATCGTGGAGTTAACAATGTCGATCAAGTGTTTCTGGATTCAGAAAAAGAGTATGATATTGAAATTCAGTTTAGTCATCCAATGGATACAAGAAATACGATATCTGCTGTTTCTGTTTATTCAAGTGACAGCAGTGCTATTGCTGTTGATTCTATATGGTGGCAAGGGGCTGATATGATGAGATTGTCACTTTGTAGTTCAGATAGTACAGGAAACTGTTCCCAGGATTTTTTATATGATACTGAAGTGACTTATACTATAATTATAGATACAAATGCTCAGACTGTACTGGGAGTGAATCTTGCATATCCGGATACACTCTCATTCATTATTGAACCGTAAACTATTTGCCCCAGGGAGGCTTTTATGACTAAAAAATTATCGGGTATCTTTACTGTATTGTTAACAATCGTTTTCTGTGTGCAAGGTGAAGTCCTTTTTGAAGATGATTTTTCTGATGTGGTTCATTCTCACAAAAGTTGGCAGAAATCAAATCCGGAATTCTTAGAGCTTAGTTTTACGAATGGAACATTAAAACTCGAAAATACATCAGATGAAGGAGCAAATTTTGCCTATTATGAGTTAGGCGAAGAGAATGAAACTTTTACTTATTCCGTTAAGATATCTTTTGATAAGGGACAGTTTGCAGGAATCGCTTTCTGTATGTCTTCAGGTTGGGTTATCTATTCTTTATTGATAAGTCCGGAGGGAAATTATCAGTACGGAAAAATCGGTGATCAAAATCCTGTACTATTCAGTTCGTATATTGATCCATCTACAAATATTGTAACAGTAAGTAAAAAAGGCTCTGAAGCTAATATTTTTATAAACGAGCATTACATTGCTACTATGGAAGTACCACAGTCATCAGATAATCACGTTGGATTTTTACTTACTCAAAGTAGTTCGGCTATCTATGATGATGTAAAAATTACAGATGAGTTTTTAATTGGTAGTAAACCTTCTACGTTTGAGGATGATTTTGAAGACGGAGTGTTAACAGGTTGGTCCGGCAATTTATATATGAGCGATGGAGCAATTCTGGAGGAAAAAAATGGCAAGTTATTCATTAATACAACAGATGTTGAAGGTTCTTATGCAAATTCTATAAGAACCGATATTGATCCAGGGGATAATTTTGTTCTAAGGGTTGAAGTTTCACACAAAGGTGGAATTGCATCTAACGTCTACGGATTATCCTTGTGGGGAGAAGAAATTGAGCAAAGAATAACATTTTGTATTACTGCAGACCGACGTTATACGGTTATGGATGGATATGATGGTGAGTATAAAACAACAAGCAGTACTGCTATTTTAGGTGAAGCTTTGGTGATTGATAACGATACTTACTATTTTGTTGATACTCTGGAAGTCGTAAAAAGCAAAGGTTCAGATCATTTATGTTTTGTAATTAATAAAGATACAGTTACAAAGGTAGATAATGTAGCTTACGATATAGTTCAGGCTGGTATCGAATTGAGCAAAAACTTAGAACTGGAATTCGATAATTTCAGCATAAAAGAGCTCTCTCCAGTTTCTGTAGCATGGAAAAGACGCAATGTTAACAGACCAAAAGCTGTAAAGAACTCAAA
Organism: Fibrobacter sp.; assembly: GCA_012728995.1. Taxonomy (GTDB): domain Bacteria; phylum Fibrobacterota; class Chitinivibrionia; order Chitinivibrionales; family Chitinispirillaceae; genus JAAYEB01. Next base: position 84,245 of record JAAYEB010000166.1, read on the forward strand.
TACTGCAATTTTTGATATTCTGGGAAGATCTGCAGGACAAAGGTTTAATTACTTGAACAGACAATTAATGACTTCCCCTGGTTTGTATATCTCAAAAGATCAGAAAAGCAAAATAATACTCAAAAAGTGAAAAATCTCGTCAGATAACCCGGATTCCCCTTCTCACTTCCCGATTATCAGAGAGGAAGCGAGAAAGGGGAATTTATCTTTCATGTTTACATATTATAACAACTGCTAAACATAATTCTCAGAACCCTGAGATGAATTATTATAAGTGCAGGATATATTTGATCGGTTCCAGAATGCGTTTGTCTGCAATTTTCTTCTTGCAGTTGCATCATGTTTTTTGCCTGATTAAGGTAATAATTTTTTAATGCAATCTGCGATTATTTTCACACCCTCTTCAATCCTTTCTTCTGGTGTGTGAGAAAAAGCAAGACGAAATGAATTGTTTTTAACTCCATCGGGATCGAATGCATTTCCAATCACAAAAGCGGCTCCCAGATTAATTGATTCATTAAAAACTTTAGTTGAATCCAGTTTTTGTGGCAGTGTTACCCAGATATAGAAACCGCCTTTAGGAGTTGTCCATGTTACTTTTTTGGGCATATATGCTTTTAGTGCATCAAGCATTATACGGGCTCTTCGTGCATAAACCGGGCGTAGATATTCTAGATAAGGGGTAAGTTTGCCTTTTTGTAAATACTGATGAGCAAGAACCTGTGTGAAAGTGCAGGTACATGCATCCATGGACT
>JAAYEB010000167.1 GCA_012728995.1 Fibrobacter sp.
GTTTGTGTAACAGAGAGTTTGTATTTTCGGGCGAGTTTTGTTCCGGATACTCCACTGTTATATTCTTCCATTAATTCCCTGTTTCTTTTTTCATTTTTATTATCAACAGACGATATTCCATACTTTTTCCGAAGGTAGTGTACAGCCTGACGGGAAATTCCAAAAAGCTGCCCGATTGATTCATCTGTTCTGTATTTTTTCTGAAGTTTCTGAAGCTGACTCTTGCTTATTCTTGTTCTCATATCTGCATCCCGAATCCCAAGACAAGTTATCCTTGAGATCTACATCCGAATTAATTTCAAAACAAGTCGCTCTTCTGTACCTGCCATCAACTGATTCATTTGTATGCTATAAACTCAATATTACAATGAATATAATAATTTTTAAATAAACTTTAATCAGGTACACCGGGTTCGTCAGATAATTGTGCATGGCAGATGTACAAAATTTTTCACAGGATTTCTGTTTGTTTATCAGTCTGGTCCGCTTTGTTGTGACATTTCAGTCTGTTCTTGCTTGCTAATATAAGCTTTATAAGTTAAAATAGTCACTCTGTTTATTGCTAGAATAACAGTCGTGTATACAAGAGTTCCTGAAAATAAAACAACCCACCTGCAAATGGACCTAAACCATGATAAATTTATCAATGCCGGATTTTGGCTGTCAATTAATCCGCTATAATGCCAATAAATTCCAAATCTTGTGAGAATGAATAAAATGCATATTCCGGTTATAATCCAAACACTTCTGACTAACCATTTAAAATCAATTAATTTAACAAGTTCTTTTACATTAACAATTAAAAATCCGAATAATGAACCAACAATAGCTACAGCCCAGACTTGTTCATTATAGGAAGTGGTCATTCGCAATTGAAACAGATCGATTAATTCTTTCCCTGTCATTTTAACAACTCCATAATTTTAATTATCTGGCAGAATTATTGTCGATTTCATTACAGTTTTCATCGAATAATCCATAGAGAATACTTTCTCCATCCTTTGACACTTTAATCCCTCCATACTTTGCTCTGGCATACAAACCAGCCTCACCCTCCTGAAAAAAAAATGATTCTGAACCGATACTGATAACTCTTTTATGACAGAAATACCGGATTATCATTTCGTCTTCAGACAGAGGCTCTTTATTCTTCTGGAAACGTATGCTCCTGCTGGCTACATTTTGACAATCTGCTTTAAAGACAATGTAACCACGTGAGGGAATGCTATCTCCGTGGGCATTCGTTATTCTATAGAAAAGAGTCATATAATCGCCTTGCATAATCGACCTTGGATCTACAGGTGCCAATTCAAAAAGAACTGTTTTGCCATTTTTAAGCAATCTTTCTCTGCTTGCTACAGAAAAACCAACAGAAACCAGTGTCACGATTACAGAAATACCAAGGACAGTTTTTTTCAATTTCATGTAATTGCCACTTTCTTCTTTATCATTGCAAGTACAGAGTATATTCCTATAAGCAAGGCACCTGTTGACATTAAAATTATTGACTTGATCAGAAGAGTCTGCTGCAAAGAATAATAAAATGAGATTAAATAAATTGCCAGAAACAGGATCCCCAGTGTGAGTAGAACCCGGTTACTTTTAGCGAATCCAAGGACAATTACCATTAAAGAGGTAATAACTCCAGGGGTTTGAGCTGTCGGAGACAATATGACTGCAATCACTATAACTGTAAGCCAAAAAGTAGTTCTTCGAAGCCCCAGATTCTGACAAAGGGATTTGTATAACAGAAAGGTTAATGAGAAAAATGAAATCAGGGAAGTAATATACCAATGATATATGTTTACCATGAAAAACTTGTTATTTATTGATATAAGCAATATCAGCAGTAACCCCAAAACTAGTCCGTAAGCGGTTGGAACAAAAAAATATGGATGCTTTTTGAGCCGGATCTGCAGCGTTATTTCACCAGTCCAGATGAGCACTGATGCGATACTCAGGGCACCAATCAGGAAATGGGTGGCCTCAAAAAACGTACTATTCCAGATAATTCCAAGAAAACAGGCCGGAATCAACATTACAGATATAAACTTTTGTGTATAGCTTTGAGCTCCCAGATAAATTATTGATTGAACTGCTATTCCAGCATAGCAAACCTGCTTTATCCCACCTGCCTTAGTCCCGATTCCAAATCCAAGCAGTATCTGACCAAGAATAGAGAGGGAAAGACTGACAGAATCAAGGAGATGATTCTTCTTGTTAGTATAAGAAAGGATTATTCCCGTTATTATGAAAATTGCACCTAAAGTAATCATGGACTCTTCAGATTGCACAATTCTGGCGATAAAAAGAGAACCTGAAAATAGTAACGATCCAAACCATGCTCCTATAATTGTAATGATCTTGATAAACCAGGGAGCATTGGTTTCTGAACCAGTTGATGATAGTTTCGATTGAAGAAAACCGGAATATGACCTGTAATCATTTTCGCTAAGCCCGGATTCATCAAATACGTTTTTTATAGTTTTAGTTGTTTTCATATTTGCGTTTTCCAGGCATTATTGATTTTTATTAATAATGCTGCTGAGGCTATTGTTAATACGACAATTACAAGACCGCCATTAAAGAATATTGACGCAGAGGTAAAATCACTGGTTTTTAAAATTATAGTAAATATCACTGCTATTATGCACAAAAAAGAGACTGCTATTAAAGACAGATCATATACTTTACGCGAATAGAAATAAATGACTCCAGCGTAACTTATAAAAGCCAGTATAAGGCAAAATAGATATCCTGGTTCTTCAAAATCAGTAACAATGCCAATAATACCTGCAACAGTCATAGAGGACATTGCGGCAAAACCCAATATCCGGGGTAACCATCGTGATTCAAACTGAGGATTTTTTTTAAAACCCGAATATTCATAAATCAACAAGGCAACTGTATCTACTGCGAAAAGTGAAATAAAAACATAAGGGTCGATCCAAATCCACATTATTTGTCCGTAAAATAATACTGTTGATATATTTATAAGAACTAACCACAAAAACCATAGTGGCTTGAAGTTTGAAATAACAACAATTCCTGTAATAAGAATTGCCCAGTTAAGAAAAAGGTCATAGGCATTGGCTCCTGTCTGATATATCTGGCCAAATACTGCAAGAAGAGATCCTGTAAATATTGCTACAGCCAAAAGGGAGAGCTTTGCATAGAACTTCTTCAGATCAGAAAACAAAGCGATTATTGCAGGAATAAGAATCAGGCTGCCTGCAATTGAGAGCTTTGCAAATTTGTGAAGCTCTCGCCAATTATAAGCGAAAAAGAATATTACACCTGAAACAATAAATAATATACCAAGAGATAGTACAAATTTCGATAAGAAGGAGATCCAGGATTTGAGATTGGGCTTAAAACCTGCTTTTGAATAAAAACCAGAAAGCACATCCACAGACATTGTTTCCATCTGCGCCAGCAAATAGATAATTTTTCTTGTAAACTTCTCGTTTTTTATGCTGTCAGGCATTTTCAAAGCCCTTTTCTATTATCGCATATGATATACAAGGCCGGGTACTGATCGCTAAAAAAACCGTTGTATCGATCTTTTCATTATTTAACAGTGTTGCTATTCGTTCGCCAGCTTCATCTGTTCCTAATGCCCCGACAAAAGCACTGTTATGCCCCAACTGACGGAAACGAACAGCTTGATTCAAAGAATTTCCTCCTGCATACGAAGCGTTTTGTTGCGGGAAGAAATCCATAGCAGCAACACTAAAACAAGCGACTCTCAATTTTCACCCTCCAGATTATAAAGCTTCACCCACGCTCTGAGTATGAAAATTCAAAATAGTTTTGAACTGAAATTATGATTTTGCAAATTTCTGCTTTATAGAGCCCGTAATGTAAACAATCAATCTTTAGTCGCCCAAAGATGATAGCTTAATGGTATCTTATTCTCTAAATAAACATGCCCGCCACCCAGGTCATGTGGATATTCTCCCCCATTGTCTTAAAATGGTATTGTGAAGCGATGTTCCATGCTTCACGGTTTCCTTCTATGTATTTTTCCATTACCATGCCTCTTTTTTGTTTATGCGGCTTGAGTATTTTCGATCTTTGTTGATTTTTACGTTCAATATTGAATATCAATCAAGATTTCCGGTTAATTGAGCAAATCATCTGACAGTGTAATGGACACCAACGGATGGCAATATGGCCAGTGGCGGATTGCGGACTTCGTCATTATTCACGTTATGAACTTAGCTGCGGGGCAGAAAGCTTCAAATTCCCACATCCCCTGCCATTGGCTATATTGCGTGTTGTGCGTTCGTGCTTTATTTCCTTTTCAGCTTATAAATCATAAAGTTACTTGTCTTTTCATCGAAATTACGGTATGAATAGTCTCCGTACATTTCAACAATCTCTAATTCGGTCGACTTAAGCATTTCTCTTAATCCCAAATCAGATATCGGTTTAAAATTAATCTCCAAAAACCTCTTTTCAATCAATGTATTATTAGAATCGTATATTTCAAAAAATTGAAAGCCAGAAACTATTTTCTCAGTTTCATTGTATTGATTTACATAACTAATCATTAAGTGTTTGTCATCTTTAAAAGGATAATTTCCCATAATCCTAGGAATGCCATCTGCTACTTTCAGTCTTGTCTTAGGGTTTTGAAGTGTCAAAATGAAAACACCATCATTCTCAAGATGCAAAGAGATTGATTGCAATGCTTTAATTTGTAAATCTGTTGATAGTATTTCTGAAATCGAATGAAAAGGTAAAATTATCAGACCGAATTTTTTATCTAAATCTGTTACATCCATTTGATGTAAACTGACACTATAATTTCTGTTTTCAATTTTTTTTGCAAATGAATCAAGCATACCTTTTGAATAGTCGATACATGTCATTCGTCTTCCAGAATCAAGCAACGGAATAGAAACTCGTCCAGTTCCACACATTAATTCCAATATTTCACCTTTATAATCTTCTGTCTCTTTTAGAAAAAATGGAATATCAAAATCCACATTAACGTAGAGATCGTAAATATCAGCTACTTTGTCAAATTTTATGGTTTCTTTCATGGTATTGTCTTTCCTTGGCATGACGCATAATGTCTGTTTCCCGCAATTAATATAATTTAACTAAAAGGATACCCCCTGTTCAAACAGGATCACTATTACACTAGAGCGGGATATTATATGCAAGGTAACAAAAGATGCAAAAAGCAAACAGATTTCGTAAAGGGTTTGACAGCTTTGTGCGTTTCTTGTATAACCACAGAATGTATCAGAGTACTAAGTGAACGAACATTGCAAGAGATTGAAACCGGTTAGAGTGTTTTATCGATTATGTGCGGTTAAAAAATATCAGCTCATTTGATAAATTCACACCTGAATTTTTAAGGATTAAAAATTATCATGCTCGCCGAGCGGACACGACCCCCGCGGTAGTGTATTGCAGTTCTGTAACTTCCGTTTGGGGGCGTGTGGAAAGCTGTGAATAGCCCCGATTAAAGATTTGTATAGCAAATATCTTTGTCTTTCTCAAATTTTCGAAGGCAATACAGCTCGCATTCTGACGTACACAACCGTAAGTCGTAGCAGTTGCTAATAAAGGGCGCATGCCTTACCAGATCAATTCCTTATATATTCACAATAAAAATTCAAAACCTATATTGCAAATGATGTTATAAAAGAAATACGATCGAAACGGGTAGGAATATTCAGAATACATAAAATCAAATACCTAAGCGGGTAGGGAGGTCTATTCATTTAAATTTTACAAATATACAGTTCATTAATTATAAGTGGGGCGTGTGTGCTCGGCGAGCATGAGGATCCAAATTCCAAATTCCAAATTTACTGAAGTAGATATCGATTAAGAAAATTATAAATAACAACAGAAAATGTCTGAACCGCTGATTTACCTGATGTGTATGATTAAAACCATGATTGTTTTTTTGATTATTTTCCTATCTTTCTTTAAACAGGAATTATTCACAGTTTAAAGATTCGAACCTTTAAAACATTGTCAGAATCACGGACCCAGAAGATTGCACGAATTACACTGATAAATATTGATAGCTTGTAATCATCCCTGTCTTTCAGTGAAATCCAATAATCAGTGCCAATCAGTGATTCAGACACTTTCTTATGAATTGTTTCGAATTTTTAATTGTTACGGGCGTGTGCGCTCTGCGACCCGAATGAATATCAGTGAATTCATTGTTTCTTATATAAAAGAGTTATAAAGAGTGGTAGTAAAAATTAATTTGTACGGGCTTTCGCGCCCGAACGACGAGATACTTTTTCCAGGGCAAAAAAGTATCCAAACCGCAAAATTATATAATATAGCAAAGCCGAAGGCTAAATTCCTTACGGTTAAAGAATGGCAATGACAAACCGCAAAATTATATAATATAGCAAAGCCGAAGGCTAAACTCCTTACGGTTAAAGAATGGCA
>JAAYEB010000168.1 GCA_012728995.1 Fibrobacter sp.
CATATCCACTTGCAGAAATACCGATTGTAACAGATCGGATGTCTCTAGATGATGCATCAAATCGTTCTATCGCTTCGCCGGCAAGTCGTATCATATTTTGATGGTACTGTGTTACCGCAAGCGAAACAACTTCTGATTCGGTTTTTACCAGACTGTGCTGCTGAAGCCACGGTTTTCCTTCACCCCGAGGAACGATCATGCCGAGTTTCTCAAGCAGTGCTATACCTTTATGAACCTGTGCAACTGAAACAGGGGGTACGATCTTCTTTGCAATCCATTCCGGATCGCCAGAGTACGCATCAGAAACGACAAGTTCTCGTATGACAGGAATATACCAGTGTGAAAAAAATTCATACTGCTCTTTTAAAAGGGTCTGGACTTTACCTGTCATTTGTCTGGATTGAAGAATCCGTTTAAAAAATTTGTCTTTTTCAACATTGGTTCTTGCGTGATCAAAATTTACAATAGCTTCGAAATACTCCTCTTCAGTTCTACTTAGTTTCAAAGATATAGATAAGGCATATATTGCGGAATTTGAGATGTTGAGTTTTCGGTTTTTTATTAATTGAAGATAATTGGGTGATGATGACCCAGCCATCCGTGCAAAAGATCTGAATGAAAAAGAGGGGTTCTCGGACTTGAATTGATCGAAAACAGCGGCGAGAAAATGACGATAATCTATGAATTCAAAAATTGAAACCAACCTGACCTCACTTTTTATTTATGTATATAATATACAACTTAAAATTGCTATTAACATAAAAAATTATACACAATATCCTTCTAATTAAATTGAAAGAGCAAAATAACATAGTTTTGTTATTAATAACGAAAAAAAATTATACACTAAGGTGTCATTTTTCACATGTTGCAGCTGATTTATCAGAACTTATATGAAATGTGTGACTATTCAGGTAGTGCTACCATTAACCGGTTTTACCCCTTTTAAATCCCCCCGCAGGGTGGACTTGGAGGGCAAAAATCCCATATGCCACAATTGTTTAATGGGTATGGACACGCGCGCGGCCAGCTTTCGTTAAAACTACGGATGGTAGACGATTTAGTGTGGGGTAGTGAGTGTTGTGGTACGCCCCAATAGCAGTGATCCCACACTTTGGTGCATTTGGTGTCGCCGGATGATGTTAATCACTGGTTGCTTTTCTACGCATTGGATTAAATCATTAATGAGTCCAACGCGATTTACGCATTTGTCTCCCCTCGCCACGACGGTGAGGGGCTGGGGGGTGATGTTTTACATATCAAAATCCAACTTTCCTGTCTTCACAGACTCCTCACATACGAGAATATCTCCTGAAAAATTCCACTCCATGGAGGAGTGGCAGGAGGGGCCAACACCCCGCGGGTCCCCCCTGGACATGCCTGCGACCTTGACACATCGTTGCCCGGGGGTGACCCAAAAAGAAGCCTTTAGCCCCATAAAATAATGTATGTATTCTCTGCGTAGTACAGGGTATTTTGATAAGTATTTGTAATGTAAGTTTTTCATGCAAAGATTGACATGTGGACTACCGGCGGGATTACTTTACGATATTTTTTGTCTATACATTGACAAAGTTCTCAAAAACC
>JAAYEB010000169.1 GCA_012728995.1 Fibrobacter sp.
CGGGTTAATTTGAACTGCAAGCCTGAAGTAAAAGATAAGATAGACATTTAAGCTGTCCGGATCATATTTTAAACCTTTATGCATTACGAAGGAAATATCATAAGGCCGCCCTCTGAAGCAGACAGCATACTGATTCAGGTAACTACAGGCTGTTCCCATAACAAATGTACTTTCTGCGGTGTTTATAAGGACAAACCATTTGGGATCAAAGATGAATGTATTATACGGCAGGATATCAGATATGCTTCCATATTTTATCGTCATAAACACAGAGTTTTTCTTTGTGATGGAGACAGCCTGATTCTTCCACAGGCAAAACTGATCAGCCTTTTTAAAGACATAAACGAGAATCTTCCATGGATAAGCCGCATAGGAACTTATGCTAACGCAAAAAGTATCGCACGAAAGAGTGTATCAGAATTAAAAGAGCTTAAAGAGAGGGGGCTCAGGATTATTCACATGGGTCTGGAATCCGGTGATGATGAGACTTTGAAAAGAGTAAAAAAATGGGGAGATTCTACAACCATTATTGAACAGGGGAGAAAAGTAACAGAAGCTGGAATCAAACTGTTTGTAACTGTTATTTCTGGTCTGGGTGGAAGGGATGGTTCGCTGATACATGCCGAAAAAACCGGTATCGCACTCACAAGAATGAATCCTCAATATGTTGGAGTACTAAGTCTTATGCCAATTGAGAATACGGAGTTGTGCGCACAAATAAACAAAGGCGAATTTGACCTGCTCAGTCCGGAAGAGACTTTAAAGGAACTTCGTGTTATGCTTCAGCATACAGAACTTAATCCCGGTTATTTTTACGCAAATCATGCTTCAAACTATCTCCCTTTGCGAGCAAGACTTCCGCGCGACAAACAGAAGACCCTCAATTTGATTGACTCTGCTATAAAAGGTGAGGTTAATTTGACTCCTGAGTGGCTTCGGGGTTTGTAGGGATAATCTGAGTAATATTTGCCGTCGGGCATGATTATTACGTTTCATAGTTCAGTTAATTCAAGTTCCCATTTCATGCCAATAAAATTCCTGAATTGTTAATATTTCAATTTACTTTTCCGAATGAGTAAAAGATTAATATGGTATTTCAGTTTACTCTTCCATTTCCCAGTTTTTGGCAGTTTTACTTATATCCTTTATGTCAATAACCTCATTATCTCCCTGCTTAGAGAGTTCGAGGTTAAACAGTGGATTCCATTCATTATCTTCCTGGGTAAGTTCCCATACTTTTGCGATATTGGATATATCAGCAATATTCACTACTCCATCACCAGTTACATCCCCCGCAAGCCGCATTGCGTACGCATAGAGTTTGCCTTCTCTGAGCAGTACCATTTTCGGTATTCGATTCGGCAACAGGAGCAGTGCTGCATCCATAGCATCATCAACCCTTTTGCCGCCACCATTTAAGTCTTCAGCTGCAGAAAGAGGCAGCATGGTACTATCACCATTACTCATATACTGCTGCATGCAGGCTTCGGCTCTGACAACAAAAAGGTCACGCCATCCATCACCATCCAGATCCCAAATCATCGGACAGCACTTCAGGCCTGTGATACCGGCACCATTTTCGTTAACAATCATTTCGGGATTATCCAGCATCACAACTGCATCAGTTCCGATGTTCCTATAGAACATCAGCCCCTTCTGTTCTGAATATACGCAGAGGTCTTTTCGATGATCCCTGTTAATATCAATCACCTTTGCAAAGAGTTTTTCATCACTGCGGGTCAGCAGTACTCTTCCAGGTGTCAGTTCCTCATTATTCAATTCGGCTACATTAATTGTTCCATTTTTCAGGGTGATAATGCACTCATACCCTCCGTCATTGTCCCAGTCGCTATAGGTGTGTGCAACAATTGAATCAAGATTTGATGGTAAGGAAATCGTTACTGCCGGTGTACGATAGATTATTCCACCGGTACTGTCACTGCCCATGTATATCGAAAACTGTTTTCCTTGTGCAACCGAAAGATCCTGAATACCATCTCCATCAAAATCGACAAAAGCAATAGACCCCTTGATCTGATTTTTGTCTCCAGAACCAACCTTTATTATTTCGGGCGGTGTGATCATCAACGGGATAGCTTTTTTAAGCGTGATCTCAATTGAGTCGGTCTCATTGGCAGTTATTGTTCCGGTGAAAAGCTCAGAACGATATCCTGGTGCATCGGCGGTGAAGAGGTATGTTCCGGGGCCGCTGCTCCAGGTTGCATTTCCGGTACCAAGGTGTATACCGTAAGCACCGGATCCCGGCATTGCATAAACTGCTGCATCTTTGGGAGTTGCCGTAATATTGAGCGTACCTGTCTGGCCCACTGCTATGTTTACTGTTTCTGTGTCAGTGAGAAAGCCATCACTTGCAAAGAATGTTACCGTATACGATCCGGGTGTTGATGTTTCTCTCCAGATAAAAGTCGCAGTTCCGTCACCGTTGACTGAAAAAGCGTATCCTGCAAGGTTACAGTCAACCGAGAGTATTGGTATCGTACCATCTTCATCCGGATCGGTAGCATTAACCGTAAACCTTAAGGTACTCCCGGCGGTAATGTTTTTGTCGGTAATTGGATTGATAAGCGGAGCACAGTTCTGTTCACGTACTACCACCATTACTTTAAGCGTGTCGTTATATTCCCCATCGCTTGCCGAAGCGATAATAGAATGGTTTCCATGGTAGTTACATCCCGGCACCCATGTCACAGTAGCACTTCCATTATGATTGTCGGTCAATGTCGCGCCTTCAGGCAACACAACAGCTTCAATGGTGGGTGTCGTTCCGTCAGGATCAACTGCCCTGATGGTAAAAGTCAGTGGCTGGTTCTCATTGATGATCGTGTCGGAGCAGGGCAAAAATGACGGGCCGGTGTAATTCTGGTCGGTTACGGTGATGGATAGCGTAGTATCGACTTTTACGCTGTTGTCAACCATATCCAGAGCGGTGATTACCGCGTTAAAAGTTCCGACAATGTCGGGTATCCAGCTCAAAAGGCCGTTTCCAGCTCCATCTGTAGTGAATTTAGCACCGGAAGGCAGTTGCGTTGCCTCGAGAAGCGGTGTCGTTCCGTCACGGTCTGTTGCGTGAACCGCAATTAATAGTTGAAGATCTTTGCCCACAATTGTGTCTACCGCCGAAATGGTTAGTTCGGGATCAAAACAGTTCACATCAATAACCTGTACAATAGACGTATCGCGAATGGTGTAAGTACTATCAGAGAGCTCAAAAATCAGCACATAGTACCCGTTTGCATCACATGCCGGCAGCCAGCTGAAGGTGGCAGTACCGTCACCATTGTCCTGAAAACCTGATCCCGATGGAATGTTGACTGCCCTGATCAAAGGAACGTCTCCATCACAATCCTCAGTACGGATAGATAGCGTAAACTGCTGGTTTTCCAGTGTTGATGTGTCATTTATCGTAAGGAATTCGGGTGGAAAATTGATGTCGCGGACAGTGATATTTACCTGTTTTCGGACCGAATCGATACCGTCTGATGCCTGGAGAGTGAGGGTGTAGACACCGTGGTCATTGCAGCCGAGGGCCCATAGCAAAAGCCCAACGCCATTGCCGCTGTCAACAAAAGCTGCTTCTTGTGGCAGGTTCTCTGCGGTAATTACTGGAATGGTTCCGTCGGAGTCGTTGGCTGTGACCAGAATTTGTATCTGCTCGCCTTCATCAAAAGTAGTATCGTTGAAAGCATTCAGGACTGGAGTGTGGTTGCGGGTGACAATCACGTTCTGTGCAGCACTGTCGCAGTTACCGTTGTCATCACACGCTTTCCACCAGACCGCTATTGTGTCTTGTGGAAAGGAATCGGTGAGCTGTAAACCGTCCTCACGGTGGGCTGTTATCGTGGGAGTATCGGTACAGTTATCTGATGCCGTTGCTGGAGTGAGTGTAACTGTCGTACTTGTCTGGTTGGCAGAAATGTAGAGTATGGTATCGGCTGGTGGAGTGATAACCGGTGGTGTAATATCACGCACCGAGACCGATTGGGTTTGTGTAATACTGTTGCCCGCGCCATCATCGAAAGTCCAGGTAATCGTATAATCACCCTGGGTGGTATAAGTCAGGGGGTCGTTGGTTATACCAGTGATATCTCCTGCACAATTGTCTGTTGTGGTGGGGAATGGTACGGTTACTGCGCATTCCGCTTCTATTGGTAATAGTGTAGGAATTGCTGGCGGAAGGTCGTCAACCACGTTCACTACAACGGTATCGGTATCAGAGAGACTGGCACTGTTGGTAACGATGAGTATAACGTCATGGGTTCCCACCGGCAGAATTACATTCTGGATGACACCTGCGAGTGGGGAACCGGTAAAAGGACCTTCCCACTGGTATGTCAGTGTATCTGCGTTGGCCAGGGAGCCGCTTCCGTCCAGTATAGCTGTGGCATTACACGACGGACCACTGGAGAGGTTCTGGTCTGGTCCGGCATTGGCTACCGGGTTAGTTACTGTTGATGTCCACGTTTTGAATACGGTATTGCTTGTTAAAGATCCGGTAACAGCATAAATTGAATCGGTGCCGGCTGCAAGCCGGGTATAACAGTACTGTGCGACACCGTTTGAATCGGTAAATGCAAATCCCGAGGTGTCTGTAACTCCACTCACATAGAAGTCGATTCTTACACCCGGTACCCTGTTTGTATTATTGTCAAATAATGTTGCTTCAACGCAGCTAGAGGTTTGGGTCTGGGCAGTGGAGGCTGGAGGTGCTAATATAATAGAATCAATATAGGCGATTTGCGAAAATGATTGTCCTCCCGGGTAACCGTAGGAATCATAACTTCCGAAACCATATACGTGTACACCGACAGGGTAGTTGCTGTTTATCGTGTGTGTGCCTATGGTAATCGAAATTGATGCATAATGAAATCCAGTGGTTTCGATTGCGGTAAAACTATTTGTCGGTACAACAGTTCCATCAACCCGTACATCACCAATTGCCCTTGTTGGTACAACGAGGTTGATATAGTTTGCAGAAAATCCAGAATCAGAAGTAGATATTGTATAATTTCCCAGAAATTGTTCATACGGAGGAATTAGCATCATAAAAGGGTCACCAGGAGCACCTGCGCAAGATTGACCTCTTGAGTATTGGATGACTAAAATCGGGTTATCAGAGGTAATATGCAACCCGATATAGTATAAACCTTCAAAAAATTCTCCCTGGTTCAAGGTTGCCACTGCCGTGCCATTAACATAAACAGTAGTGTTATCTTCCGAAGCCAGAAATCTGTAGGCATCGCCATTTCTGCCTGCAAGTGGAGCTGTAATAAAACTTTCTCCCCATGTTGATACAGGAGGAATCTCTTCCGCAATAAAATCACAAGCGGAGCAACCAACGGGAACATTTACACACTGAACCGATCCGAAAACAGCAACCGGTGCACTGGATGTTACTACACTACCTGTTAAATCACCTCTGTCGGTAGCCTGAAGCTGATATGCTTCACCCTGTTCTAATATAATTGTAAACGGTACACCGGCAGTTCTCGATTGTGCATCTACGGTTGGTGTAATTGTTATCTCTGTGGCATTTTGGGTGCCAACTACAACTAATTGAGATGCCCCTGTTGATCCGCTCAGGCCTGTATAAGATGGGATGATGTATGAGTCACCCAGGACATCAGTTGGCAGGCACAGGAATGCATCTGTTGTAGCAGTGAGTCTGCTAAGTCCATAAACAGTAACTTCTTCCAGCGCGGTTATGTGAATACCTTTGTTTTCGATACCGTCTGAAACCTTTAATTCATCGTATGATGTTAAAGTGACAGTTGTAATTATACCAGGGATAGTAGTAAAATCTGACGAATACCCCAATCCGGGAATTGAGACTGTTCCTGAAGTTGCGGTTTCGGAGCTTATAAAAAGGCTGGGGTTAGCATCTCCTGAATAGTTCTTCGGAAAGGCGATCCAGAAATCTTTCCCTTTACTGTCACGCATTTCCTGAGCAGGCAGGGCACTGTTCAATGCGAAAAGTCCGGCTAACAGTACCAGCCGGTAAAAGTGGTTCATATTTTTTTTAAGCACTACATGACTCCTTTGGTATCCGGCATAGTACGAAAGTTGAGACATTCATTATCGGGTTATTAATCTGATATGTTGCCTGTTCTGATTTTTGTTTAGTTTGTTGACGAGATTTGGCAGTTGACAGGAATTTTAATTTCCTGACAATTCCGATCAGCTGCTTAAAAGATTTTTTTTACAATTCTGGTACAGTTTAGCGGAAAAAAAGCAGACTGATTTCTCACTTTAATTTAGATATAAATTAAATTGTACCATAAAAGCTGTCAAACTGGTTTTTCGGGTTTTCGGGGTCGGACCAGGGGAAATCGATATAACCCATTGTTGTATAAGGATAAACAATTTAAATTAAACGCTAAAACATGCCTTAGAAGCCCTTTTTTATACCTGTTATTTATTTGTTTTCTGGATCTTTTATTAAAACACCTGCCAAAGTCAGGAATGTACAATTTTAAATTGTAGACCTTAATGGCTGTATCATGAGCTGCGAGGTATTACGTACTTCTTCGAATTTCTTATCAATACATGAATCTCTTTTTATATCCACCATTTTTATTCCCTGGAAACCCTTACGATTCATAAAAAGCCTGGATACATTTTAAATGTTTGTGACAAGGATTACCTGGTTACAACCTTTTTATCTTGTTTCCTCTTCAATTACTTTAAATGTTTTTTCCAATACCTTTGTCGTCATTGATTGTAATAATCAGTTCAATCTTCGGAGGATCGAAATCTGAATTGGGGTACTCCAGAGCCATTACATCCTGGCTCAAATCGTCAAAAATATGCATTTTCCCTTTTTGTGATCCAATGATTTCTTTCCCAGTTGAACTGCATGTGTCAAAAATTATTTTGTTTTAAATATTTTTGCAGCATTATCACTAATTCGCTTCTTAAAAAAGGTTTGCAGATACTTGCAGTGAAGCCGTATTTAAAAGGATCTTTGATAACAGGATTATCATACCCGCTTGCCACAAAAACCGGGACATTCGCATCCAGCTTTCGTATACAAGCAATAGCTTCTTTGCCGCACAATGCACCGGGGACGGTAAGATCGAAGATCATGCCCGGATAATTTCCGATTGGCTTCCACTTCTGCTGTAAAATAATCAACTGCTTCATTGCCGTTCTTTTTACATACTACCGAATACCCAAGAGATTTTAGTAATGCTTTAAGAATTTCCCTTACAACTCCCTCATCATCCATAACGAGGAATATTCCGTGTCCTTTGTGAATTTATTACATTGTTTTCAGTTTCGGGGTTTGAAACAAATTCCGAAGCTGCAGGCAGGTAAATTGTGAAAGTAGTACCTTTACCTTCTCTGGATTGTACATCAATGCATCCGTTGTGTTGATTTATTATTGAATAGCATGTGGCCAGTCCAATTCCATGTCCATTTGTTTTGGTAGTAAAGAAAGGGTCAAAAATTCTGGTCAATAATTCTTTGGGAATACCCGTGCCGTAATCTCTTATCGTTAGTCTGACATATTTTCAATTTGGCAGTATCGGGTGTTTTTTTTCTGCAATAAAAGTATTTTGATCTGATAATTCTTTTGATCCACCCATTGGCATGGCCAGCTGGGCATTGATGATAAGATTGTCGATAACCTGGCCGATCTGGTTTTGGTGTTGCCAGGTCAATATATCCGAAAACACCTCCTGAAAGATTGTTAAAGTCGTGAGCTATGCCTCCTGCAAGAATACCCAGAGACTCCAGTTTTTGTGTATTCGGTGTGATTTCGAGAAATCTTTGTTTTTCTGCCATATCCCTGAAAACCAGATTAACACCTATTGTTTCACCATATTTGTCTTTTATAGGAGATTCCGAATCTGCTATTACCCGCTCTGTTCCGTTGCGTGAAATTAAAAGAGTATGATTAGCCAGTTCGATGACATTTCTGGTAGAAAGAACTTTTTGTACCGGGTTTTTATAAGGCATACGGGTAAGCTCATGGACAATATTAAAGACGGAGTCAATTTTTTTTCCACAGGCTTCATCTTGTTTCCATCCAAAACCTATATTATACCTGAACAGGTGGTTAGTTTACAATGAGCTGTGAGAACGACATTTTTGGTTTCATGGGTGTGAAAATCATTCGGCCTTGTTATCCTGTCAGGCAGACATGAATCTTTTTTGCCAATGCTGCGAAGAGATTCGCGCAATGGGATTGTTGCTATATATGTCAAAAATGCAATTATATAGTGTAGAATATAGTTATCAGGCAAACATATAGCATTGATCCATTGAAGACTGATGATGCTTTCGAACTATTTTCAGGGGTGTGCAATCTTGTTTCCTGAATTTAAATGAGTGACAGCCAGAGGCAGCAACGATTTAGTTTATCATGTTTGGTGCTGTTGTATAAAGCATTGTAACCATTACTTTGATATTGTATAAATTCAAAAGATATAAAGAATTTCACAAAAGGAGTGATTGTGTTAAAGAAAATTTTGACTTTCGCATTATTGTTTACAAGTATATCTTTTTCGCAGGGATCAGCAATAACAGATGAAAACATTGGAATTGGCACAAACAGAAAAAGTGCGCATGAATCTCAGTATAATAACGCTCGTACATTATTTACAATAGGATCTGTAATGACATTTGCAGGTTTAATTTCTATTACAGTATCTGGTAACGATGATCTGGTACTTCCTATAGGCGGCACACTTTTTGGTATTGGACATGCCGGGTTGATAATGACAGGCGTTAGCACATCAAAGATGAAAAGGATAGCTGTTGAGGCAAATAAAATAGAGGAATTTTCATGGGTTCCAAAATCTGGTTGGATTAATTATAGTGTTGGTTGGGGGTTAATTGCTGCTGGTATACCTGTAATGGTAATTGGTATTAACAACGATATATCACCAATGGTATTTGGTGGTATTGCAGGCCTGATATTGGGAGAAGCGATGCATATTTCAAGCTGGTTTAAATTTAATAAGAACAGAAAATACTGGACAAAAGGTTTTGAAAATAATTTAAGCTTTTTGCCAGGAATATATTTTGATGAAAACAGGAGTTGCGTAGTTAACTGTAATCTAAAATACAACTTTTGAACGGATCGTTTAATGAAAAAAATGATATTGATTCTTATCATTTCAGGTAACACTTTTAGTGCAGATATCCCGTTACAAGAAATTTCACTAATTGAGGAAAGCAGATCCTCTGATTTATATAATCCGTTTCAAATTGTGTATAGGCAAAAATTTTATTATGGTGATAGCTTTGTAGAGGAAAGGTTAGGTTTCATGGGGAGAAACATTGCCAGATATACAAAATATATTCCCGAATCATATTCATATATTAAGGCATACAAAGGATTGAAATTATCCGCTTCAGGAATGTTTCTTACAGGAATAGGGTTTACTATATACGGTATTTATCAGATTACACAGCGGGACGAACCAGGGAGCTCGCCACCGGTCTTGTTTTGTGCAGGATTAATTTTAAGCTTTTCGTCCATTATTCCGAATCATATAAGTAAATTTATGATTAAGCCTGCTGTTGCAAAATATAATGATGGAATAAAAACCAAAAGAAGATATTGAAAGTTGATAAATAGTCCAGGTAAAATCCTGACCAACAAGAGGAGTAGACATGAATTCATTCAATTCGATACGTACATGAACATTCATGTCTTGTTCCAAATGTTGGTTTATGCGCTCAGTGAAATTATATATGTAATCGGGTTTTTTGTGTGTTTCGCTGTATTTGAGACTTGAAATATGTAATTACGCGATTGTAGTCTGTTATCTGCTTAAAATACTACAATAAATTCATGTGTCCTGTTTTTACAAACCCGTCACATTCTGCTCTGATAAGATAAATACCTTTTCTGAATCTGTTTAAAGGTAATTCAATTTTTCCAGTACCAGAAATGTTATTGAAATTTTTTGAGAATACGATTTTACCATTCAAAGAGAAAATACATATTTTAACCATATTTGAGGCTGCTGCCTGTATACAGAGAATCTTACCGGTGTAATTGAGATGTAAATTCTTGTCAGGTTCATTTGAAGTATGCACCAGTGTATTTGTGCCCTGAGCGAGTACAATTTTATCAATGTTTGGGCCCCCCTGGTCATCTGTTGAAATCAGAGTAATGGTATTATACCCCAGGGAAAAGGTAAGTGTAATATCTTTTGACAACCAGGTTGTCCAGTCTGTTGTTGCTTCGAACTCAATAGATGATACCTGTTCTGTACCATTTACAGAAATTGACATAACCCGTCCACTGCCGGAGCCATTGGAAAAGGTGAGAGATACATCCCTCTCTCCTGCATCATTTACATAAACAGGAATTTCCGCAGAAGAACCTGTTTCATTGTCAAAATTAACATAGGCTTCGCCGGAAAAACCTGCATTTTTTGTTTCTTTTACTGATTTGTTCAGCATTGCATATTCCGCTTCATATGTAAAAAGGTCAACAGGCATGAATGCGGCATTAACTGTAATGTCACTAATCAAAGGAGAAACCGTAAAGGATGAGTCTTTGCCGGTGTAATCACCAGACCACTCACTGAATGTCCACCCGTCATTGGGCACAGCACTGAATGTTACCATGGTACCTTCAACCAGTTGTGAACCTTGCGGGTTTTGGGTTATTGAACCACCGGGAGTAGCTTGACCGGTTATAGTGTAATAGGTTCTTGTGTCCTGAACAAAATATGCTGTTATGTTTTTATCTGATGTCATATTAACCGTAATCGGGTTTGTGTTACCGGATAAATCACCTTCCCAGTGATCGAAGAAATATCCGCTGGAACCAGTTGCCGTTATTGTAACATCAGTTCCGTTTTCAAAGCTTCCACTTGACGGTTCCACAGTACCCTGCCCCTGTGCAACAGAAACAGAAAGAGTATAGCTCACTGTTGAAAAAGGATTTTCCAGAGTAGCTCCAGCTCCGTTTTTTGAATCTGTTATCATACTTTTTACTTCGGATGATTCATATTTTGTATACTCATAAGGAGGTGTAAAAGGCTCATTGTAGCCATCCGTTTTCGTACCATTAACATTACAATCTATTGTAAATACACCTGCCTGGCCTCCTGTACTGATAAGACCTGTGGGATTATTTACACTGTTTTCGAAATAACACCCTTCTACCCGGATATTGGACATAAACCCCGCATAAGCACCGCTGCCGACATTACTATAATAACAGTTAAGTACGTGAATTTTCCCGTATCGTGTACGCGGGCAGCGTGAATTGACATTATCCCACCAGCAATAAGCATACGTAACATTTAGTTTACCGTGGCTTATAGACTCGTTGTCACTCGATCCTATCAGGTTTGAAAAGTTGTGCTCACTGTTTGTTACATAGGTAAATTTACACCATGAGGCGGTTACATTATCTGAGCCTTTTACCACATCGAAATTTCCATCCTCACCTTCCATGACAGTACAGTGATCAAACCAGATTCTTTTGGAACCCTGTATATTAACAGCATCCCAGTTTTGCTCTGAATTTGAATTACCCGGTCCTCTTATAATTAAATTTCTAATTATAAGATTGCTGACATTAGAGATTTGAAATGAACATTTTACTGTGATGCCGGCTTTGGCACCGATAACAGTTTTATTCGATTTAAATTTCAGTACATCCCCACTCTTTCCTTTATAACCACTACCCATATCATTCATGACATGAATCACTTTGGCATCTGAGGACTCGACTGCACTTTTTAACTCTGCAAAAGTTTTTACTTTTACGGCAGCGGTATTACCACCTCCAGTAACAGCTTCTGAGAGAATCTGGCCATCATAATTCGCCCACCCAAAAGAAGAATTTAGATCCTGAGCCTGCAGCCCAAATACCAATGCTATAACAGCAACAGCAGAAACTATGAACCTGATGATCTGGTTTTTGCAGGTATCGATAGCCCGATCAGCTTTTTTTGTGGCATACAGTTTAGTATGGTATGGTATCAATTCACAATGTAAGCAGAAGGTATTTATGGTTAATGTTAATGCTTTCTCAAACCTGTTCATTTTATTTCCCCTGTTTAATTTTAAAAACGAAATCTGTATTAACCCGGTATGTCAAACCATATTTCAATTGTATACCATGATCTTGTTTACAAGACTTGTTTTTTATGTATCTAAAAAATATTCCGAATCTAACCGATGCCAAAAACATTAATACTCTGCCTTTTCGGGCACATGCTTTTCGGGGTTAATGTTTCCCTGTTTTTCAAAAAACAAGCATTGGATTGCACAATAATTGGTAAAAATTTGAAAAGGACTTCATATAGATAATATAACTGAAAAAATGAGAGTAAGTAGTGGACGGATTATTTTTTTACTTATTGCCTGACCATTTATTTGAATCAGAAGAAAGGGGACGAAAAGACAGTTTGCTGAAAAGTTATGAAAATGCGATAGGCGCAGGAGGTTTTTTGAATTGCAGATTGTTTTATATCATTGTATTAATAAGGAAATTAATTCATGAAAAATGGGACGGACTACTTTTTTACTCTATTCTATGAAATTTATTTTTTTAAGTTTTCTAATTTCGGTCAACCTGGCAATGGGCCATAATCAAGGAGGCAAGGAGGTCACCCGGAGCAAGATTCTAACCAAATCACTCCGTAGTATTTGGGAGTTCATAAATGGACGTTTGAACCAAAACGAGTTTAA
>JAAYEB010000170.1 GCA_012728995.1 Fibrobacter sp.
TAAGCTCCTGCTGTTTTGCTGAATGGTATCAATTAGTCCGAATGATCAGATTCAGGAATAATTGGTGCAGGCATTAAGGATTTTATCAGTTTGTTCAAAATATATACCACAAGATGTGATTGATGAGGTGTGCTAAATTAAACTTATGGTATTAGATATCAAATTCATATAGATATAGATAATCATGTTCGCAGAGCGCATAAGCCGGGTTGCGAAGGCGCAGCCCGAGCATTAAACTCCGGGTGAACCGGCAATCCGGGTCCTTGATGAATCAGGAGGTCTGTGGGCAGTAGGCAGTAGAGCAGTGGGACTGGCGTTTTGCTACTTTCCCTTTGAATTCACTACTAGTATTACTCCCATTACTATCCTGCTGGCCCCCGTTTACTGTGGGAGAAGGGGGACTGGGGGTAGAGGTCAATCGCAATAGGAAAATGTCTGAACCGCTGATGTACCTGATTAGGATAATTAAAACAATGATTGATTTTTTCTGATTATTTCCGATTTCCTGTAAACAGAACTAATCACACCTTTCCACATGCCCCCCAACACTTCAATTTATTGTCCTATTCCTGTTTCGAATTTAGGATTTTTTCTTATAGTTTTGTTTCTTATTTCGTATTTTTAATTCTACCGCGGGGGCGTGTGCGCCCGGCGAACATAAAACTTATCATATGAAAAGATATCATTATTAAAGCTGGGTCGTGTCCGCTCGAAGATTCAGCTACAAAAAAATATTAAATTACCAAAACCCACTTTAGTCTTTAAAAATACCAAATTTCGCTGGAAAATTTTAATGCCCGGTATAAAATTTTTTCACCATACACATGGAATCGAAATGCCTTCTTCTTACAACAGATTCGATTTCAAAAGGAACTACACACCCGCATCGGGAACAGTCGGCATCAGATCCCATAACACAGGGGTTTTTTATCTTTCCTTTCGCATCAATGCTGAGAAGAGCTTTGGGGGACATGCAACGGGTGGTAATTTCAGATGATGTTGTTGATTTCATGAGTTTCAGGATTGAGCGGCTGTTGAGAATAAAATCCCCATATTCTTTTTTGAGATTCAGAATCCTGTCTATAATCTTGTCTTTCTGAAAATCATTCAAGTAAAGTGAATCGTCAACACCTCTTTGCGGTGTATAGAAACTGAAACTTATTCCCTGTATGTGGGTATTTTTCCACTCTTCAAGAAGGAATTCCACACAATCACCGTTTAACCTGTTCAATACACAGGCTATGTTGATCCGGATATCATTGCGGTCGGCATTATCCTTTACTTGATCATATACACCTGTACCACGGATAGATTCATAATGCTCTCTGGTTCCATCCACCGAAACATTGTATACACTGTTGTTTATCACCGGCAACTCTATTGTTCCGTTTGTTACAATCATGTTAAGTGGAAACAGTTGGGCACATTGAACAAGAAGCTCTTTTCTTAGAAGAGGTTCACCACCAAGCCATCCCGCGTGCATTACTGACGGGTAATTTATTTTGAGCTCCTGTATTCTCAGCAGCAACTCTTCATCACTAAGTTCTCCTGTCTGATTCTGTTTGAGAAAATAACAATGCTTACATTTCATATTACAACGATTAGTGATATCAAAAGAGATACCCAGTGGAAAACTGACCTTAAAAAAGGACCTTTTAATCAGATAATAAAGAGTATTCAGTAAAGCCATTCAATCACCTGCCTGGAAAGTGTATTTTAAATTATTTTAAAGTTGCAAAAAGTATTCCAATCAGAATGAATAATTATTCATCAAGAGACAATTATTTATATTGAAACGTGAACCGGTAATCCGGGTCCTTGGTGAATTGAGGAAAAAAGCTTTAAGCTCTGAGATGCAGGTAACTGGATGTTAAGCTGTTCAGTAGTGAGGAAATTAGTCAATTTAAGATTGAAGGAAGATATTATGAACTTAGCTTCGCGGGCTTACGTTTCAAAAACCTGGAGACTATGTGAAACATTAATATCTTAGTTGTTCAAATTTAGTAAAACTGTAAAGTTTATGATTTGTATCTATTGGGTACCCGATTGTAGTAACTTATTTCCGATTGTTTCTGGTTATTCTTATAGTTTAATTCGAATTTCCGTATTCTGTTTTCGGTCAACCTGGCAATGGGCCATAATCAAGGAGGCAAGGAGGTCACCCGGAGCAAGATTCTAACCAAATCACTCCGTAGTATTTGGGAGTTCATAAATGGACGTTTGAACCAAAACGAGTTTAA
>JAAYEB010000171.1 GCA_012728995.1 Fibrobacter sp.
CTGACTCATGATTCGAGCCAATTTACGCCGGAGAGTTTATCTGACGGTAATTATCATATTCTGCTTATTGATACAGTATCCGATTCAGGTGCTTTTTTTAAAGTAAATATATCGAAATTGTCAAAAGTTTATCTGGAAAAAAAGATAACAGCTAATTCAATACTTTCAGGTAATGTCATAGCACGGTCAAATCAAAATGTCGACAGACCTGCATCCGATTATATTGTCTTTTTATATGGGACGTCTTTTTCAACCAGGACAGATTCACTTGGGAATTATCTGATTTCAGGTGTTCCCGAAGGTGTTTACAAGATCAATGCAGTAGAAGATTTAAGAAAAGAAAATAATACATGGTTTTTTTCTGAATGTGAAGCGATCTCCGGAGAAACCGTTTCTGTACAGGAAATAATAGTTAACGAACAATAAGGAGGAGTTTATGTTCAAGAAAGTCGTGGCTGTTGTGATAATTGTGTCTGTCTGGATACCGGTGAAAGCATGTGTTGATCCGTTAGCCGAATTTTACGCAGGAGTTGTATTTAATGACAATGAAAAAATCGATTTTGATATACTCGATTCATTAGCTGAAAACGGGAATTCGGTTATACGGGAATGTGCTCCGCCAACTCCCAGCGGGAGCCAGATAACTGTTTTAAGCGGATTACCTGATACGATTATTTGTGATCAATTCCAGTTTAGTTCTGTAAATGTTATTGGGTCAACCATTGAAATAATAGTACAGTATGGTGGGGGATGTAAGAAACATAAATTTTCTTTACTCACGACAGGATTGCTTAAAGAATCATTTCCACCGCAACTGGATTTGATACTTTCTCATGATTCCGACGGGGATGAGTGCAAAGCGATAGTCACCGATACTTTATTATTTGATTTAAGCTCCTTATTTTCAATTGCAGAAGATTATGAAGAGATCGTACTGAATATTATAGATTATAATACACAAACACATTTCGAGCCTTCACCATCCTGGTTTCCAACCAAAAAGTTATGTGCGTATAAAGTCCGAAGTGCTTACTCTCCGAATGTAATGGCTTATATCGGCCATTTCCAGATATCTTACCAACCTGATAACAATCATATAAGGCTTGCTGTTATGTTTGATACTTCCGAAACTGTAACAGACAAGCAAAAGGCTGAAGCTGTTGAAAAAGAACTTCAGCGTCTTAAAAAAATGCAGATAGTATCTATTTCAGAACAGGAGATAATACTTATTAAATCTGCTCTTGAAAAAGAAGCCGCTCAGTACTGGACATCTCATGATACGGTTCTGGCCTATAACACATGGCTAAACGGAAACGGCGTAAAAGATGCTGTCAGAGTCAATGGCGTATGGGGGGGATGCGAGATCGGTATTGCATACGAACTTCCGGATGATGAAGTCCCACAGATTGAAATAACAGATATCAAATCCAGTCACTTGAACAAAAAGTCATCATTCAACAAAAAATTTAAACTGGCTTTAACAAATGGGGGAGTGTTAATTAATTTACAATCAAAATCCTCAGGAAATGAAAAAGTAAACATTTACGATTTACAGTCAAGGCTACTTGCCCGTATTCCAGTGAAATCAGGGCTGTCGGAAGTTTTCTGGGACGGTATTTCTACTCATGGACATACAATACACAATGGCTGCTTTATAATTACAGTAACGGACAACAAAAACAGAATTAAATCAAGAGGGCGATTTGTAATTCCTTATTGAATAAAATGAATATAAAGCTTTATGGGGCTAAACTGGTTGCAGTTTAGTCCTTTTTTATTTTACAAGCTTTTTGAAAATATATACTGAATATTGATCTAATGCAGAAAGTGTTTTATGGCCGTGAATATTATCTCTACCTTACCATCGTAATCGTAGTCGTAATCGTAGTCGTAGTCGTAAACTATCAAACTGTTTCTTCCGGTTTTCAATCCTGCACCAAAAACACGATTGCCAATTTCAAGATACGGTTACCGGACCCAGTCGAGGTACAAAACAGTTACAATCGCACGTAATGTGGCCCTCCGATTTATCAGTAGTTCATGATCAGCAATTCGGCGATTCATAATTGGTAATGTTTTGTTTTTTTTCGAAATAGTTTTGCCCTGATTAAAATTATTATCATGACAGGAATGAAAAGAAAATAGAACCCCGGACCCGATACGAATGCCCACATTTTGCGTGAAGAATAAAATGCAGTGTAGAGTACGGCAGCGATATGCAGTAAAATATAGACACACATATATCCCAGCATCGTTTTCAGAGGTGCTATCATTTCAGGACGGAATTTTACACCCTGTATCATTCGCCCGAAATATCCGGCAAGGAATGTATCCGGTGAAAATATCAATACAAGAAAAAAGATAATCGTAGCAGCTTCAATTATTGCAGGTTTAATTTTAAAAAACAGATCATTTTTTAAAACAATTGAAATAATACCAAGTCCGGCAATAAGAACTACATCCAGCAAAATGAACCAGTCGAATCGTCCTGTCTTTAGATAAAAGAAAATTGATTGCCCTATCGCAAAAATAACAGCTATAATAATTGATGCCTTAACATTGTTAAATATCGTATCGGCTATGATAAAAACAAGAAGTGGAAGCATCTGTAAAAGCAGTGTTAAAAGATTCATGTTTTTCCTCGTTGGTTATGTTTACGTGTCTATAATATGGTACAATTTTTATAAATTTTCAATAGGACAAGTAACAGTCCGAATGAAGCAATTAAACAGAAATATGATATAAAAAAATAATTGAACGTAAAACTACTTTGTTTTATCTTTCTAAAATGATAAAACAGCAGGTTTTGTATCAGGCACCCAAAAAATAAAAAAAGGTATATTATGTACAGGTCATACCATCGTTTAACGGTAATACTGTTATTTATTTTGCAAAACTTTATAACTGCAGGTGAAAAGAACATGAATTCAACACCCTTTTCTTTAATAATCAGTTTTTCTGATAATCTTGAGTTTACAGCAGCTTTAAAAAATATTTCAGATTCGACTTACAAAGTGCACCATCATAAATATGCTGCACCAATTGAGCTGACAATTATTTCTGATAAAGGTGATACTCTTCCTTTTTACGATAAAAGGAATAAAATGAGATACCACTTCAAACCGGATCTAAACAGCTTTCAGACACTTTCTCCTCAAGACTCAATAATCCTGAACAGGAAACCTTTTGAGAAGGAATCAGACAGTTTATATCTACTAAACTGGGATGCATTTGTATTTCGTTCCATAAAACCTGGAGCATATACTGTTACAGCACAGTGGCGATCCAGAATTGATAGCTATTATGATTCACGAAGAAGAGAATTTGTACCTGTTGATAAAGTCTGGAAAGGGACCGTTGTTTCAAACACAATAACAATTTTGCTTCCTTAACAGGTGCTGTTTTTATGTGAACTGGTTTCCTTTAACAAAACAGGATCTGTCTTTGTGTTGAGCATAACCGGGCAACTATTAAAGCCACATAATTTTTAGATCATAACACACACTACCCCCGCAGTAGCTAACGTAAAATTTCGAAACAAGAAATCCGAAATCCGAAACAGGAAAGAACAATTAATTAAAGTGTCGGGGCGTGTGGTAACCTGGAGACAGTTCCGTTTTTTTAAAGATTCGTATGTAAAATATTCTCTCCTTATTTCGAAGGCAACAATGCCAGC
>JAAYEB010000172.1 GCA_012728995.1 Fibrobacter sp.
AAGACCTTTACGAAGGTACAAATTCTGTTTATAAGAAATGATTTTGACATTATCAGGTGAAAACCAGTTACCATCCGGAAGCCGGAATGTCAAAAAAAGCCAGTTCGGCCAGTTGACAAGATCCTCGTTTTCAATAATGCGCCCTTCGACTTCACTTTTCATCCGGTTGTAACCACCGGCAAGGTAAGTACCTGGATAATGATTGTTTCCGGCATGAGAACTTTCGTGTGCAGCTCTGGTTGCAAAATAACCGTTTCCCAATGTGCAGAGCGCCTCACGTAAAGGTTCCTCTTCGGGATTATAGTTTTCATACATTATCGTTTTTTCATCCATTTATTATACAGCCTTCCGTATTAGTTACATTTCAAAATAAGAAATACAAAATAAGAAATAAGAAATAAGAAATAAGAATTTAAACAGATACTCCATTTTGCGTTCTTTACAGTGATTTTGTATCTGAAATCTGCCTGTCAATCGTGTTTTGGGCAGGCATATCTTTTAGTTTATCTTCGATTTTTCTTTAGTTCTGTTTCGTATTTCGAGTTTAATATTTCGAATTTATACCGATTCCGACCCCGAATTCCGATTATAGATAAGATTAACATTCAAAAAACCTTTTTGCGAAAAAAACGCTCTCCCAGCTTCAACGTAAATTGTTCGTCACCATTCAGGTATTTGTTTACGCATCGCGGGAGTATAGTCCTGTTATTTCTGCTTTATCCAGAATATGTCCCGACATGGCATTTTCGACTTCGTCTCTGGTTCTGTTACTGCCAAGGTTTAGCATGGTGTCAAGAGCAAACAGGCGGAAATGGTAATGATGAGTGCCTTTAGGGGGACACGGACCACCATATCCACGCTGATTATAATCATTAATACCCTCACTGCCGGGAATGGAATTTTCCTTGATAATCTCTGTTACAGGAATGTCGTAAACCAGCCAGTGAAGCCAGTTTCCTTTGGGTGCATCCGGATCGTCAACAATAAGAACCAGACTCTTTGTTTCCGGAGGAATATCGGAAATCAATAATTCCGGATTAATATCAGCATCATCACACGTATATTTACGCGGTATAAAATCATTGTTTCTGAAAGAAGGACTGCGTAATTTCATTTCATACTCCTTTTCAAAAATCACTGAAAAAAGTGGAGCAGGTAATTTTCGTACAGAGTTTATGATAGCTTTTTAAATCTTTTTGATTGCAGTGTCTATTTAAATCCTTTCAGAATTTTGTTCAGATCGGATAAAAATACATAAACCTGTTCTACGTCAACGAGATGGTACTTTGCGCTGCTTCCATGTTTGTGGCTTCCTGCCAAAATGCCTATACCAGATTCTTTCAATTCGTTGAAAGCATCTTCATCTGTAATATCATCCCCGATGTAGACAGCTATTGAGTTGGGGTAATCTTTGGAGATTTGTTTACTTATCCAGTTTACTGCTTTGCCTTTATCCCAGTCGATATCGGGACGGATTTCGAAAACCTTTTTTCCGGATGTTTTTTTCAGACCTTTTAAACCGGTTACAATTTCATCAAGAATATTAATTGTTATGTCAATTGTATCCTGATCTGCCAGACGATAATGAATCGCAATTGAAAATTTTTTCCTTTCAATAATAAGCCCGGATACATTTTCAAGTCTGGAGCGGACCTCTTTTTCTGCTTTATTTAACAGGGGAATACTGTTAATTGCGGTTTCCGGAGACATACTGATACCTGGCCCGCGAATATCCATACCATGGCTTCCTGCATAGAATATATTGTCTATATTAACCAGCTTTTCTACATCAGTACGTTCTCTGCCGCTTATAACAGCTACACTGGAATTTTTCATCAATTCAAGAATTATCTGCCTCATCTGTTGTGAGAACTGTGCATCTTGTGGTCTGTTAACAATAGGTGTTAAAGTACCATCATAATCTAAAAACAGAAGGACTTCCTTATTTTTGACAGCATTGGCAATGTTTGAAATTTCATTTAGTGCAGAGGGAATCTCTGAGGGCATTCTTATTCTTGGTTCAAAGATGGAATCGGTGATTTCATCGAATGAAGAGATTACGATATCGGCACCATTTTTATAGAGTTCCTCTTCATGGTCATTACGGGAAACTCCAATTACAAGGCGAAATCCACCTTTACGCCCTGCTGCGACTCCGGCTATTGCATCTTCAAAAATTGCAGTAAGTGATGGTTTTACATAAAGTGAAGCTGCAGCAAAAAGGAAAATATCCGGAGCAGGTTTTCCTTTAAGGTTATTGTGTTCAGCTGCAATTCCATCAACAATCACATCAAACAAACCGGTCAAACCGGTAACTCCAAGGATTGTGTTACAGTTTTTACTTGCAGAAATCACAGCAGTACGCAGCCCGGATTTTCTCCATTGTTTGACTTTTTTTATTGTATCTTCATATACTTCAACACCACCACTTCTTATAAGTGCATGGAATGTTTCATTTTTTTTGTTCGCAATGGAGCAGACTGTTGAATCACCCGGGAGATCGGAGGGGTTACCGAATGGAAGGTGAATATTTCTGGATAACAAGAATGCCTGGGCTCCGTCATACCTTGGACGCCCATCGAGGTATTGAAAATAATCACCACGAATATTGAGTGGATAAAAAGGTTCCTGATTATCCTTTGACCATTTTAACAGGAATTCATCAAATACCTGTTTCCACGCATTGGCATGTACTTTTGCCGTACGGGTGATAACACCATCAAGATCAAGGATAACAGCATCAAGAAAAGCTTTTGATACTAAAGCAGATTTATTGGCCATCTCTGTCCCCGGGTAAATATTTAAGGATAACAGCAAGATAAGAGTCGGGATTACATGTCTCCTAAAATCAAAAATCTTTAAAGAGAGTTATTTATGGATATAGCAATAATATTGCCAGAAAAATTTTATTCTAAAAGCAGAATTATTGGAGGGAGACTTTGAAATTATTGATGTAGAATTTTGTGAAACAATTGTTTAATGCAGATTTCAGAAAATTATAAAGATATTCAGGCTAACCTGCAATAATCTGTTGAATATCGCAAATATAGCTGTATGAAGAGAACCTGGCAGATCTTATTTTGAGAGAGTATAAAATGTTGAATGAATTCGATTGCTTTTGCGCGCCAATATAAGGGTATGACAATTCTTGTATGTTTGGTTGTATCACAAAGCAGGTTAAAACTACACAGTCATAAAAACCGGTCCTGCTAAACGGTATTACCTTGCGGTTTTTGTATCATCTTTGTTCAGGCATTCTAAAAAAAAGGATTATGGTATGCCCAAAAAAAACAGTAAACATAAATGGGAATTCAAAAAGTTTTTCAGGGCTGGAGCTTACAGTTGGAAGGGTACTGCACTTGCATCAAAACGTATCAAGTCCGCGGTAAAAGAAATTAAAAATGTTGCAAAAAAAGATTCGGTAACCGCTGCTGAAGGTGCAGTTGCGTTTATCGAAAAATGCTGGCGTGCAATTGAGCATATAGACAGTTCAAGTGGTGCTATTGGAATTGCTGTAAGCAATGCTTTGTCCGAATTGGCAGAGATTATTGCTCACGCAGAATTATCTCCAAAAGAACATCTGGAATTGACTAAAAGAATTTGGGAAAGCTGGGAGGATGAGGAATTAGGATATTATGATGTACTTGGCAAAATGTGGTCGGAATTTTGTGCTATAGATGAAATATTGAACTATTGGGCTGATGAATTTTTGCCTGTTGTTAAAATGGTTTTTCAATCAACTGTTCCCGGTTCTTATTTCAAAGGTGTCGAACCTTGTCTGGCGTGTTTATATGAAGTTGGCAGGCATGATGAAATTATTGACCTCTTGAAGGACAGGGAAAAACTGTTTTTTGATTACCGTCAATATGAGATAAAGGTGATAGCTGCAAGAGGCGAAATTGACAGGGCATTGGAAATAGTGGATGAATACCTCTATCACCCATATACATCACCTTATTTAGTTGCGCGCCTGGGAGAAGAACTGTTGATAAAGAGTGGACGTATCGAAGAGGCATACCGAAGATATGCATTCAGAATACCATTTCAGACAACTGGTCTGGCAACTTTTAATGCGATCCGTAAAAAATACACGAAAATATCTCCTCAAAGAATTCTTAGCGATCTGATTGATGCTGATCCGTGCAATGAGAGGCGCTATTTTGCTGCAGCCCGAAAAATCGGAATGATTGAACTGGCTGTTGAAATTGCCGAAAAATACGATGTAGAACCGAAGACTTTAACTACTGCGTGTAAGGATTACATTGAAAAAGATCCGGATCTTTCATTGCGGTTTGGATTATTGGCATTGATACGGTATGCTGAAGGACGTGGTTATGAACCGGAATATGCAGATGTTCAGAAATGTTATGATTTTGTTTTGAAGGCAGCGGAAAATGCCGGAAAGAAGGAAGAAGTTGCAGAACAGATAAAGGCAATAGTGGATAATGACAAGTCTGTGCGGCAACTGGTGGCATTAGTGGTTAATTCCAGGCAAGAATATGGTAATAATATATTGCTGTTTCGTCGGCGGTGAGCGATAAATCTTAAAATTCGAAATCATAACAGGAAAATGTCTGAACCGCTGATTGTACCTGATTAGGATGATCAAAACCATGATTGATTACTATCTGATCTCGTTTGCTGATTATTCACTAAACAGGAACTATTCGCAGGTTTCCACACGCCCGCAAACTTCAATCTAAACAATGTTTTATTCCTGTTTCGAATTTCGGTTTTTGATTTTTCCTGCTTATTTTCATGCTTTTTCTTTGGTTCTATTTCGTATTTAGAATTTTCCCAATCGTTTTGTTTCGAATTTCGGTCAACCTGGCAATGAGCCATAATCAAGGAGGCAAGGAGGCCACCCGGAGCAAGATTGAACCGAATCACTCCGTAGTATTTGGGAGTTCATAAATGGACGTTTGAACCAAAACGAGTTTAA
>JAAYEB010000173.1 GCA_012728995.1 Fibrobacter sp.
GGACAAGCGGGTTATCGGCATTAGTTGCACTAAAAGCTGCTATAATGATTAGAATCAATAAAGGTTTAAGTATTGAAAAATGCGAATTATTCATGTTTTTCTTTCTAAAAAGGCAGTTACTGAATAAATGTTGTACGAAAAGACTAACCTATAGGAATCAGTGCTATTCAGGTATTACCTAAATGGAGACGATTAATTTATGATGAGCTGCACAGCGGCATTGAACAGAAAGGTTTTTATGGCTGTGAAGGTCGATATCTACCTTTCACCGTTGTCGTTATCGTTATCGTTATCGTTCACGAATTGATATTAAACTTCTGGATCTGATTCTTGTGCCAATGTCCGCAAAGCAGATCCATAAATGAATCGAATGATTTAGGTACTAATAATATAATCACATATAATACATTTTGGCAGATTTTTAAGGACCAAAAAAAAGTACAGTATGTGGAACTTTATAATAATTTTTTGAAGATTATCATGTTAGCTGAGAACACATGTCTCCCCCCCTCGCGTGATAGCTATTAAAAATTCGAAATATCAAAGTCGAAATACGAAACAGAGCCCAGAATACATTTAAAAAATGATCTTGGGGGCGTATGGAAACCTGTGTATAGTCCCGGTTTATAGAAAAATAAGAAACAATCAGAAAGAACCTGTAAAAGCGTATACTGCATTTTTGAAGACTTCAAATTGAATAGTAACAATCAGACATATTAAATAATTAAATGTCAATTATCAGTTTTTTCTTCTTCATCCAGTTCTTTGGCTGTAGAACAGAATTCTTTCTGAAAACAGGTTTCACAATCACCAGAACATCCATTCAGGTGCCAGATAAAACCTGGACAGGATTGAAGGACGATTGTATCTTTTGGTATTATTTGCTCAGTAAGGTATTGATATAGCAGAACATCGGGAAGATTTTCAGAAAAATCAAGTTTAATATTATTTTGTCGAAAAATCATTGCAATATCATCCAGTTTTTCTTTAAGCTCTTTTTCCGACATCATGTCAATAGGTGGGAATTGATAATCAGAAGGAAAAAGTAAACATATTGGAATTTCAGATTCTTTTTCTGCTTCCTCAAAAGCTAAAACCTGTTTAAGGAATTTATTTTCCAGAGAGGTTTCAAGCGAATCTGATTTTCCAAAAATACCATCTTTTAACTCTATTTCCGTTTTTAAAGCCATGTTTTCCATTTTAAGTTCGATTCCTTTCTGCTTATCACTGATCCAACTATCGTTATCATAATTCATAAGAAATCCTTTTTTTTAAATAAATTTGACGCATTTTAATTAGAAATTTTCGATTTTAATAATTTTTTCTCATTTTGATAAACAGATTAGAAATACATGGTAAAAAAAGGTAAAAAAAACTATTATTCCATGTGAAAGAGAATGTGCAGCAAATACAATACCATACTTGGTGACATAAGTGACGGACTATTTTTTTACTCTGACCCTTAAAACCATAAAAAATAGTCCGACCCCAAATCTGATCTATCATGCAGTACTTTATAATTTTATATTTATACCGGGATCACACTGCATTTAACATCAAAACCAGATAAACTATAGAAAGACTCAAAATAAAATGAAACTTTTTGTTCCTGGACGAATTTGCATTTTCGGTGAACATACCGATTGGGCCGGCGGTTATCGCCGAATTAATGGTAAACTTGAAATCGGAAATGCTCTGATTACCGGAACTAACCAGGGGCTTTATGCAGAAATAAAACCTCATCCATCAAAACTTGTCTTTAAAACCACACTTACAGACCAGGTATTCGAAACCCCCATGAACCGTGAGTCTCTGTTGGAAGAGGCTCACAAAGGTGGAATTTTCAGTTATGTTGCTGGTGTCGCCTATCAGGTCCTTACTCATTATCGTGTTCATGGCCTGGAAATAAACAATTACAAAACCGATCTGCCTGTGAGAAAAGGTCTATCTTCAAGTGCTGCCACTTGCGTTTTGGTCGCAAGAGCTTTCAACCGGCTCTATGATCTTAAAATGACTATCAGAGGTGAAATGGAATTCGCCTATCTTGGCGAAATCACCACACCTTCACGATGTGGACGAATGGATCAGGGTTGTGCGTATGGTGACCGGCCAATAATAATGTCTTTTGATGGGGACAGAATTGATGTGAAAGAAGTAGCTGTAGGGAGCGATTTTCATTTCGTAATAGTGGATCTTTGCGCTGGAAAAGACACCTGCGAAATCCTTAATAAGCTTAATAAATGTTATCCTTTTGCAGAAAATGATCTTCAACGAAACGTACAGGAATACCTTGGAAAAATCAGTTCTTCTATAACAAACCGTGCAGTTACAGCAATCGAACATGGTGATTCAAAAGCTCTTGGGAAACTGATGACAGAGTCACAAGCAGCCTTTGATAAAGCCTGTATACCGGCATGTCCTTCACAGCTAACATCACCGGTATTGCATAAGCTCCTGTCCTGGCCAACCATACAGCCATATATTCTTGGTGGCAAAGGAGTCGGTTCACAGGGTGACGGTACAGCACAATTGATTGTTAAAGATGAAAAAACACAGAATAAAGTAATCGATATCATCGATTCTGAACTTGGCATGCATTGCCTTAAATTAACAATCTCTTCCACAAAAAAAGTACGTAAAGCTGTTATACCTGCTGCGGGTTTTGGCACTCGTCTGTTTCCTGCAACAAAAGCAGTCAAAAAAGAACTGTTTCCTGTAATCGATAAAAATGGTGTTGTAAAACCGGTCATTCAGGCGATTATTGAAGAAGCAATTAGTGCAGATATTGAAGATATCTGTGTAATTGTTCAAAAAGGTGATCGCCCGCTTTTTGAAGAGTTTTTCCATTCTCCGCCGCCTGTTGAGCATTTTGCGAAACTTTCCAAAGAAGCACAGCAGATGTCCGATTACTTAATTAATATTGGACACAAGATTACCTTTATCGAACAGGAAACTCAAAATGGTTTTGGTGATGCGGTATACTGTTCGCGCGAATGGGTAGGAAATGAACCGTTTCTTCTGATGTTGGGTGACCATCTTTACACTTCTGAAACAGACATCTCGTGTGCACGTCAACTGCTCAATGTCTACGAAAAATATGGGAGATGTGTTGTTGGTCTTAAACTCACACCAGCCGATCTTATTCGGCATTTTGGTACTGCCACTGGTAACTGGGTAGAAAATCAATCTGTAATTGCTATTACCGAATTTGCAGAAAAGCCTGATGCGATCTATGCATCGGAACATCTTCAAATGGTTGATACTCCTGAAGATCATTATTGTACAGTATTCGGCCAGTATGTTCTTTCTCCGCGTATTTTTGATTTTCTTGAAGAACATATAACCTGCAA
>JAAYEB010000174.1 GCA_012728995.1 Fibrobacter sp.
AATGCCTTATATATGTTGAATAAAGAGATTGGGGCACGAACAGTAAATGTAGCATTGGATTACAGCAGGGGAGTTGAAAATGGATCTCAGGGTGGTGCATAAAAACCGCTGTGAGCAGGTGTTTAGTTATATACTGTCAGGTAATTAAACACCTGATCCATTATGTGCTTATTACCAAACCCTGTGTCTGTGACCTGTGGGCCGGTATAAACGAAACTTCAGACAAAATAATCTGTAAACTGATACGTATGAATATATATTTGTTTGTGAAAATAACCGGTTAAGATGATAGCCGGAATACTCTATTATAAAATCTTTAAGGAGGTTCAATTGAAACGTTACATCTGTAATGCATGCGGTTACGTATACGATCCGGATGTTGGTGATCCGGACAGCAATATTGCACCTGGAACAGCTTTTGAAGATTTGCCGGATTCATGGGTGTGTCCACAATGTGGTGTGGGTAAAGACGAGTTTTCTCCTGAAGAATAAAACAGCTTATTTTTCTTTCCCTTTTTCTTTTTTCAAGAAAGAGGGAAAGCACCAGACTGTGTACGGATTCTATTCCGTAGCGTGTGAAAAAAAATTAGATTTCTGAAACGGGTATTGAAAAACATGGCTATTAAACGCTGTGCCATTGTAATTACAGGTGCATCTGGAGATCTGGCACACAAAAAACTTATACCTGCTCTTGATGTACTCTACTCCCGGAATGAGATTTGTGACTCATGTATTGTTGTGGGAACAGGACGAAAACCCTTCACTGATGAAGAGTTCAGAAGAAGTTTCCATGTATCAGAAAAATTTGCCCAAAGAATCTATTATCATCAGTTCTTTTCCGGACTCAAAGACTTTATCGAATCGAAGGGCGAGTTCTCCAGAATCGTAA
This sequence comes from Fibrobacter sp., assembly GCA_012728995.1. Classification (GTDB taxonomy): domain Bacteria; phylum Fibrobacterota; class Chitinivibrionia; order Chitinivibrionales; family Chitinispirillaceae; genus JAAYEB01. The sequence goes on from JAAYEB010000174.1 coordinate 890, forward strand.
TTTTCTTTGCTCTTCCACCAGTTGCCTATGAAACAACTGCCCGAAATCTATATGAAGAAGGTTTCAGGAATGGTGTTTCAATAGTTATTGAAAAGCCTTTCGGTTATGATCTGCAATCTGCAAAAAAACTTGATAAGGAATTAAGCTCATGTTTCAATGAATCACAAATATTTCGAATCGATCATTATCTTGCAAAAGAAGCGGTTCAGAATATAATGGTTTTTCGATTCTCTAACCCTCTGTTTTATCCTGTATGGAATAGCCGTTTTATAGAATCCATTCAGATTAACGCAGTCGAACAAGCTACAATTACCCAAAGGGGAGCATACTTCGACAGTGCTGGAATAATTCGTGACATGATCCAGAACCATTTGCTTCAATTATTGGCTTTGCTTACAATGGAGGCTCCTGTCAGTTTGAATGCTGAGGATATAAGGATTCAGAAAATCAACCTTTTGAAAACTGTCAGCATAGAAGAATGTTTCAGATACCAGTATGAAGGATATAAGCTTGAAAACGGGGTCGATTCAGATTCAGATACAGAAACTTTAGCTGAAATGAAATTGAAAATTAATAATTTCAGGTGGGCCACAACACCTGTTTATATTCGTACCGGAAAAGCTGTACACAGAACTGGTACAGAGATAGGTGTCAAATTCAAAGAGGTTCCAAAAATACTTTATAATGAAAAAGGTAAACTGGATCAGAATAAGGTAATATTTAAAATTCAGCCTGCAGAAGGGATCGTAGTTGATATCTCTACAAGAGCACCCGGTACCGAAAGTGAGATAAACCGATCTTTCATGAATTACTGTATGCGTGATAACTACTCAGGTTTCATTCCTGAAGCGTATCAAAGACTGTTAATGGATGTTTTGAAGGGAGATCATACGCTTTTTGTAAGTGCTGCAGAAACAGAAGTTTCGTGGCAGCTTCTTGATAACATTCTGGATAAAGGTGAACTGACCCTTTATAAAAAAGGCTCTTTGCCTGCAGGAAAAACGGATGCTTCATGGATAGATTTTGACAAATATTCAAATTTGTGTATGTATTGATTTCGAAGACATGAAAAACAATACTGTATTTTTATCCGAATCTAAAGTGTCAATGGGGGAGAGATTTCAATATTTACATCTCTTCAATCTCCTCAATCCCAAGCAGCCATAAACATTTTTTCAATACAGATCGGAATCCTTTTACCAGCTCAATCCTGAAACCTTCAGAATCACTGCCTATTACTTTACATGCATGATAAAATTCATTGAATATCTGAGCAAGATCAAAGGCATAATTAGCAATAACAGACGGTGACAAGCGTTCAAAAGCACTTGTTATGGTATCCGGGAAGAATGAGATCTTTCTGACAAGACGTGTTTCATGAATATTGAGATCAGAAAAAACTGCATCTTTTTTTGATTCTGTTTTTCTTAAAATGGAAGATGCCCTGGCGTAACTATACAAAAGATATGGTCCGGTATCCCCTTCAAAACTGATCGCTTTTTTGGGATCAAACAGCATGTTTTTTGATATATCAATTTTAAGGAGCTGATATTTGATAGCTGATAATGCTATTTTTAGACTTCGTTCTTCAAGATCATTTTCAGATAATTCGTATCTCTGTTTCAACTCTTCTGAAGCAAGTCTTTTTGTTTCCTCAATAAGATCATCAGCATCAACTACTGTTCCTTCACGAGATTTCATTTTCCCTTCAGGTAGTTCTACCATGCCATAGGAAAGGTGTTTCATTTTGTTGGCAACAGGATAACCAAGCAGTTTGAAAATTGCGATAAGGACTGCGAAATGGTACTCCTGTTCATTCCCGACAACATAAATAGACTTGTCATAATTGAATTCACGGTCCTTGAGTACAGCAAGATAAAGATCCTGAACAATATACACCGATGTGCCATCAGGTCGCAGCAGAACCTTGTTACCCAGTTTCTGATGCTCCAGATTTACAACAACAGCCCCGTCGTCTCTTTTATAGAAAACCTTTTTTTCCAGACCTTCATTGACTATCTCTTTTCCGGATTTATAAATATCACTTTCAAAATATTCTTTGTCAAAACCTATTCCGAAAAGCCTGTATGTTTGTGCAAACCCTTCAAGAGCCCATTTGTTCATGGTTTTCCATAACCTGACCGTGTGTTCATCAGCAGTTTCCCACTTGCGTAACATCTCCTGGGCTTTTTCGTTCCATGATTCATCTTCAGAAGCCTTTTTGCTGAAAAGAACATAATAGTCTCCTACAAAATGGTCGGATTTTTTACCAGTATTTTCGGGTGTTTTTCCCTCAGATAACAGGTCGTATGCAAGCATTGATTTACAAATATGTACACCACGGTCGTTATTGATTGATGTTCTGTTTACCTTGTTGCCACAAAAGGAGAATAAACGTGAAATACTTTCTCCAATGGAGATATTCCGCAGATGTCCCAGATGAAGAGGCTTGTTCGTGTTTGGTGATGCAAATTCTACAACAATATTTTTTTTCAGGTTTTTACTTCCATAAGTGTCAGATTGACAGACACCAAGAACCTGTTTTGCAAGTATGCGTTTGTTCAGGAAAAAATTAAGATATCCGGATACGGGTATTACTTTTTCAAAAAGATCTGGAAGTTTGAGAGTTTCAGAAAGCTGTCCGGCGATTTCTGCAGGGTTTTTTTTGTAAATTCTGGCAAGAGAAAAACATGGAAATGCAAAATCACCCATCTGTTCATCGGGTGGAATTTCAATCAACTGTTCGATTTGACTTTTATCAAGTTTTTCTTCAAGCTGAACATACAGAGTATCTGCAATAATCTCTTTCATCATCACTATCCTTTATTTTAAACTGTAATTGACAAATTTAATCTTCATGGGGAAATAAATGTATATGCTTGAATGACTGTTGTTTCAAGCATTTCAAAAACCTCCCTGTCGAGGTATTTATGAAGAGGTTTGCGATTGGCATTAAACCTGTTATAAGCATCATTAATGTCGTTTTTTTCAAGCATATCATAAATTGAAATAACCATCTGTTGAGCTTTTTCCCTGTTTGCCATCAATTTTTTGTCATCATCGGTTTTATTCGCAGTTGTTGGAGCTTCTTCAATATAAGTTACTGTATTAACCGGTTCACTTTCATATTGAGGAGTGTGAAGAGAGGTTTTCAGGATCTCGTACCCTTCTGAAGGTAAATAATATTTCAGAAAATCACTCTGTTTTTCAAACAGCGATACAGCTTCAGCACTATTATTTTCAAGCAAAGTGTAGAGCTTAACAGCTAATTGAGAGGCAAGTTCCTGATTTTTTTGCAGTTGTTGTTGTTTGTACTGTACAGACATTGCAATACTATCCTCTTTGGCACGTCGCTGCTCTTCCATCTGCATTCGCTTCTGTTCTACCAGCATAAGGCTGTCCATCCTGTTTTGAGCTTTTTGTTTTACAGAAGAATAGATGTCTGTAAAACCATAATCATTTCCTTCACTTTCATCTGAAACTACTCCCATTATTTCATTTTTCATTAACGGGTCATCAGGTGTTGAGATGCTTAAAATTGCCTTATCTATATAAGCAATTTTTTCACGACTGACTCCACAAGGTTTGAGGATTTTCTGAAGAAATTCATTGGCAGCCTGTACCCCTTCATTCTGGAGAAGTCTGATATTTACATTAACCAGAGAGTCCTCTTTGGATGAAAACATGCGTGAGATCTCTGAAAACGATCGCCTGATTCTTGATGATTCACCCGGTGAGAGGACTTCCTTAATACGTTCAAGCCGATAATCTATTGATGTCATAAGATTCCGGGTTTTTGTAAGATTATTCTTCAAAAGAGCATCTTTGGCAGCATCAAGTTCACTGTTAATAAGGGGCAAATCTTCTTGTGCTCTGGTCAGATTTTCAAGTTTTTTTTCGAGCTGATTGTATTTTGAGTGTGGTATGGTCAGGTATGTTTTATTGCGGAGACAGTAACCAAGTTCATCTCTTGCTTTAGCATAATCACCTGTCATTAAGGCTTTTTCGAGAAAATACAACACTTCACGGGAAATAGCCTTGTATCTTTGATTAAAAGAACTGGCAATTTCGTTTGCCTTTTGAATATCAAGCTGACCCATTTGTACGTGTATCCGTTTCAGCGTTGCAAAATCCGGCCTGTTTTTACCCAATTCACTATTGAAGCGGCTGATAAGTTCATTAACTTTTACCTGACCTTTTTGCATTTTCTGATAAACAAGATCCCGCTCTTCAAGATATATCTGAGCATCAAGTTCACCTGTTTTCCACAAAATATATCTTTCATTAGGATCACCTTTTGCCATCTGCTTCAATCTGTTTGATATCTTTTTAGCTTCCTGAATCGCTTCTTTTTGACGGAAGCCTACACCGGCAACACTGGCAGCTTCATTAAGGATGTAAAACGCCCGCCCAACGGAACTATCAATAAATTCCTGACTTAAATATTGCTCTTTTTTGGCAGCATCAATCAATCCTGCATTTACACCCATCAACAGGTTAATAATAAAGGCTATCATTGTTTTGTTCACAATGACTCTAACCTGTTTTCTCTTTGAATACATCTGAATTATCCTGCTCTAAAGAAATTTGATTGAAGTAGATAAAGTAATTTCCAAAACATAAAAGACCAACAAATTTTTATTATAATGTATGAGTCGAATGTTATGCTATTTAAAAATCAATTTAACTGTCTAAAAACATTTTTTATTTTTAGACAGTATACTATATTAAATAACTGATTTAGACTAAAAAAGTCTTACGAAAAATTGAAGATCATGTGACTCCATTTTTATCCATAGAAGAACCTCGGAAACCAGATTTGAAAATTTTTTATGGGGCAATAATGATCTTTAAGCATTTTTAATTATTTATGTCTTTATATCGTAATCTTTATCTGACAAACAAGGGAAAACCGCAGCACAGGAGCATCATTTAAGTAAAAAAAAGTTCTTTACTCCTCATCGCTTCAATACAATTTGTAGAGAAAACATTTGCGAGTGTTCTGTCTGGTAAAAAACGGTTTTTTGGCGGGTTGAAATTATGGTACCTGAAAATATTAAAAATAAACTGGAATCAATTTACTCTCTTTATCATGATCCTGCCTACTTGTCCATGGATCCGTTACAATGTGTTCATAGCTTTGAATCCGGATCACAAAAAGAGATCGCCGGGCTTATATGTGCCGTTTTGGCTTATGGCAGATTTGAAATCATAATAAGAAATTGTAACAGAGTGTTTGAGATAATGAATAGAAAACCGGTCGAGTTTGTACGTGAAACCGGTTTTAAAGAAAAATTGAGTCTTTTGAATGGCTTTAAACATCGTTTTAACGACGGCTTTGACATTGCACTGCTTCTGGAATCTGTTGGCGAAATCATAAATGAATATGGATCAATTGAAACATTTTTTAAATCGTTTCACAAAGATGAACAATATTTCAAAGTTACAATCAGTATGTTTATTCAGGAAATGAGATCACGTGCATCAAAAATTTGCGGATTCAGGAAAAAAAGTTTCGAGTACCTGTTCCCTTCTCCGCAATCAGGTAGTGCATGTAAGCGTATGAATATGTATTTTCGTTGGATGATCAGGAAAGATGATGGTATAGATCTGGGTATATGGAAAAATCTCCCTTCATCAATGCTGATTATTCCAGTAGATACGCATATCGCACAGACAGCTCGAAAATTCGGTTTATCTAAAAGAAAAAGTGTCGACTGGGTTATGGCTGAAGAGATAACTCTGAAACTCCGCGAAGTCGATTATGAAGATCCGGTACGATTTGATTTTTCGTTGTGCAGAGAAGGCATGGTAAATTTCAGGAAGGATGCGGCATGAGTGATCGATCCAATATGAAACATTCTATGAAATTCAAAGGAATATCAATAAGTTCAGGGCGTATTGCAGGAAAACTTTGCCTTTATTCTGCAGAAAGACATAAAGCCGTTCCTGAATATACTCTTGAAAGTAAAAACTCCATCGAACAGGAACTGAAAAGATTTGATGAAGTTCGGACACAGTGTTCTGAAGAACTCGACAACATTGCCTCAGAAGTGGAACAGGTTGTTGGAAAAGCTGAAGCTGAAATATTTGTTACACAGAAACATATCATGAATGATCCCAAAGTTATTCAGTCAATTACAGATATGGTAGGCAGTAATAAAAAAAATCTTGAATGGGCGATTTCTGATGTCTTAAGTGATTATGAAGAAAAATTTCAGGCTCTGGACAATCAGTATCTGCGTGAGCGTTCATCCGATATAGGAGAAATAAGAAGACGCCTGTTAAGTAAAATCAATAACAGTAAAAGTGGTTTTTTGTGTCATGGACAAGCACATTGCCTCAGGGGTGAAAACAGAATAGTTGTTGCCGAAGAACTTACTCCGGATATGATCGCAAATATGAATCTGGAAAAGGTACTTGGTTTTGTAACCGAACATGGAGGAATCACATCTCATGCCGCAATTCTTGCACGTTCGCTTGGAATACCAGCAGTTTCCGGTATTCATAATATAATGAGTTATGCCCAATGTGGTGACATGATGCTCATAGATAGCGACAATGGTGAAGTTTACCTTAATCCCGACAGGCAGATACTGGCTGCACTTTTACCTGTAGAACCGGTTCAATCTGAAGCCATCTGTGTACTTGGTACCCCTGCAGGAATGGAAGTGATGGCGAATGCAAGCTCAATAGAAGATGTAAAGCATGCATGGAATGTGGGGGCTGATGGAATAGGACTGTTCAGAACTGAAATACTTTTTATAAATGCAGAGAGAATGCTAAGCGAAAACGAACAGTATGTTTATTATCGAAAAGCTGTTTCAGAAATGAGAGGTAAACCGGTCACATTCAGGATGCTTGATGTAGGTGGGGATAAACAGCTTCCGTTCCTGAAATTAAAACAGGAGGCCAATCCGTATCTGGGTTGGCGTGGGTCAAGGTTTCTTCTGGGTAATCCTGAAATTTTTAAAACTCAGTTCAGGGCGCTGGCGAGACTTAGTTTTGAAACAGAAATAAATATAATGTTCCCGATGGTTGTTGATGCGATTCAGCAGAAGGAGTTGCTTGAATTGTCAAGAGGATCCATTGCAGATCTTGATTGTGACATGTCGAAAATAAGGTTTGGTGCAATGTTCGAAGTACCAAGCGCTTTTTTGCAGGCTCAGGCGATTTTTAAAATGGTAGATTTTGGAAGTATCGGTTCAAATGATCTTATTCAGTATCTGTTTGCCATCGACCGTACCAATGAGCTGGTCTCAAAAGATTATGATCCAGACCATCCGGCTCTGTGGGATTTACTTTCTCTGATAAGTGAAATCGCAAGAAATAATGGTAAGAAAATCTCTATTTGTGGTGAAATGGCAGGTCGTGAAGGTATGCCAACAAAATTGCTGGATAAGGGAATCAGATCTATGAGTGTTTCTCCAAGATTGATTCCAAGGGTTAGAAATGAAATGGCGCGTTATGAAGGAATTCTTGCATGATCCATAAAACTAAAATTCTACTTATATTACGACACAGCTTGATATTGAATTAAGCGTTCAAACAGACCTTCGCAGTTTTTTGATATGATTGTTTCCGTGCATCTCTTCCGAAATGCATGCAGATAATGTACTCTTCAGAAGAAAAGATCTGACGGAAAAAATTTTTTTAATTTAAAGTTCACAGATGAGGAGTAAGTGTAAATGTTTAAAATTCTGGTACTTGATGACAAAAACATCTCCTCTAAAATTGTAGCAGCATGTATCAGGCAAATCGCTGATGATGGAGTTTCTGTAATAAGTGCAGGAATCCATCCTGAAAAATATGATTCTGAATTGGAAAATGAACTTGAAAAGTTCAATATATCTGCTCAAACAGTTGAATTCAGTGAAATCATGCATCTTCAGTTCGACCTGGTTATAATTACTGAATCTGCAGTCTCTATAACATGTCCGATTCTGTCTGGAGCACCTCCTGTTTTAAACTGGAATACAGGTGATATTTCTGTAGAGAAAGGCAGAATTTCTGATTATTATGAAAATGTAAAGCCACTTGTAAAAGGGATTTTCGAATACGGATTTCCTGGAGCTTTATTCCAACAGAAATCATGTCTTTCAAATATTATTGATAGTCTTCATGAAGGTATAATAGCACATGATATGAATAGAAAGATATTTCTGTTCAGCAGGGGAGCCGAGCAGATAACAGGTGCATCACAAGAGGTTATTCTTGGACGGGATTGTCATGAACTGTTTTCACCTCATTTTTGTGGTGAAAAGTGTCTGTTCTGTTCGAATTCCGTAAATACTGATCAGATTAAGCGCACTTATACCACCATTTTTAACGACCCGAATGGAAAAAGAAAAGAGCTCGAAGTAAAAAGAATGCCCATGATCGATGAAAAAGGGATTATCATCGGTGCAATAGCTGTTCTGAGTGATACTACACGAGTAAGAGAACTTGAAATGAGACTTGGTGAAACAGAAAGCTTTAATGGTATTATTGGTCAGGACCACGAAATGCTGAAAATATTCGAACTCATAAAAGATCTTTCAAAAAGTGATTTTCCGGTGGTAATAAGCGGCGAGAGTGGAACTGGAAAGGAACTGGTAGCAGCTGCAATTCACAATGAAAGCAATCGTCGGGACAAACCTTTTCTGGCCATAAACTGCGGTGCTCTTCCTGAAGGAACACTTGACAGCGAGCTGTTTGGACATGTAAAAGGAGCATTCACAGGCGCTTTCAGAGATAAAAAGGGACGTTTTGAGATTGCAGATACCGGAACACTTTTTCTCGATGAAATATCAGAACTATCCCTTTCCATGCAGGTAAAACTCCTCAGAGTTCTTCAGGAGGGAGTAATTGAACCTGTGGGAAGTGAAAGTGGAAAAAAGGTTGACGTCAGAATAATATGTGCAACGAACCAGAATCTTTCTGAAATGGTTAGAAAGGGCACTTTCAGGGAAGATCTTTATTACAGACTTGCTGTAGTTCCGGTGGATCTGCCGCCGCTGCGTAAAAGACGTAATGATATTGTTCTTCTTGCAAACCATTTTTTGAACAAGATATCCAAAAGAGTTTCACGAAAAGATATGAGTTTCTCTGATGAAACGGTATCAATAATGATGAATTACAGTTGGCCCGGAAATGTACGACAGTTGCAGAATGCAATCCAGTTTGCATTAATTAAATGCAGGGAACATATTATTTATCCAAAACATATGCCACCCGAAATACTGCAGAATTCTTATGTAAACTATAACCTGCCCAGAATTCCGGGAAAAGCCGGACGTAAACCAAAACTTACATCGGAAATTGTAGAAAGTGCTCTTTTAAAAAGCGGTGGAAATAAAGCAAAAGCAGCAAGATTTCTTGGGGTAGGCAGGGCTACGCTCTATAATTTTTTAAACCAGAAAGATGAAGTTGAGAAAAACGGGTAATTAACCTGCAGGATAAAAAAATACCAGATAAAGAGCGGACCTGATTATACTCCTGATAATAAAACAATAATCTGAAAAAACAGAGGTTCAGAAAGGACCGCATGTACATTAGTAAATATCGACCATATTGCTTCAACAAATCAAACGTTTTCAGTACCCACAAAAGAAACAATAATGTATCATAGAAATCATGCAATGAATAATAACCGAAGATTAAACTAATAATTAAACGATTAATCTAAAGCTTAATCAAATCAATACTGCCAATAATGCAATAATAAGTTCAATAATGTAACTAAAAAATACATTGATACATTAATGTCCTCGAAAATACTGTTTAAGTTCTTTTTAAATGCATGGAATCAGCAATCAGTATTTATGGCATAACTGTTGCATATACGTGAAAACAAATTTCAGCTGTCGACAGCAAAAGTGAGATTCATTGTTTACATGAAAAAGGATGGTATATGAACAGACATATATTTACTTCTGCTGTCATCTTTCTTGTTTTTTTCTTTGTAGGTGCACAGCCGCAAATATCATTTAACGGTTATCTGGATGCCGATTTCTGGAGCGATCTTGAAGGAGCTTTATTTACAAACAGCGAACTTGATCTGGGGCTTTTTGTGAAATTTACAGAAAAAGTTTCGGCAAATGTATATGCTACTGTGTTGTCGGCAAATTCTGGCTCAGGTCGTGGCTTCATTCCCGGAGGAAATGGGATGCCACAGGAAAGATGGGTAAATGTGGCTTTTGATGGTTTTGACATCACTTATAAAAGCCCGCTTGGAACATTTTCTGTTGGTGATCTGGTTTATCAATTCGGAACATTTAATTATTATCTCTACAAAAGACTGAGTATGATAACCGAAGAAAGTTTTACACGTGGTATAAAATACGAGATTCAAAAAGGAAACTATTCCCAGAGCATCTTGACCGGGGTTGCAGATCTCAACGAAAGTACCGGCGATGTTATGGCTGTATCCGGATTTGATTTTTCAGACGATAATTCACTGTACATATCATATGGTATAAGGGGAGATGTTAAAAGTAGTTTCAAAACCGGATCGGATCTCTTTATGGGTGGATCATATAACAGTTCAATTGGCAGCATGATTTCATTAAAAGCCGATTTTGGCTATTCAAATATCAGCGGTGAGAACAGAAAAAATCTATTTACGATTCTGTTTGAGCCGTCACTGGAAGTTAATCAGTTTACTACTGATCTGACATTCTATATGCTGTTTGATCCAGATTCTGCAAACAATCTGAATGATCCGCTGTTTGGAATACCTGATGAGTTTCTGGTTTATATTGAGCCCGGATATAAGTTAACAGATAAAGCTAAATTCGGGCTGCCTCTGGAATTCCATGGAGCAGAGCTGGATAACAATGACGACAATTCTTTCTGGGTTGTACCTACATTTTATCTGTTTCCTTCAGAAAATGTGCAATGGCTATTGTGGGGAATGGTTACAGTTGCTGTTCAGAAAAATATTTCTTCTGAAGATTTGAGTTATGGTCTGGGTTCCGAAATAATTGTAAGTTTCTGAAGGAGTGTGGCATGTTTAAAAAGAGAATAATAAATTGCTTATTGATATGTTTGTTTCTTGCACTGACAGTATTTTCTCAGGAAAGCTCAGTTTCAAATGAGCATTTGCAAGTGTCATTAGATACTGTATGGACTTTGATTGCTGCGTTTATGGTGTTTTTCATGCAGGCTGGTTTCGCCATGGTCGAATCTGGTTTTACAAGAGCAGGTTAAACTTTTTTTCCTGGTTTACGGTAACGGGAAAATTCAATATCATATTTGCTGGTTTTGTATTGAATAATTCTCTTGGTTGTACCCAGAATTCTGGCAGCTTCAGACTGATTTCCCTGAGTATCTTTGAGAGCTTCTATGATAATCTGTTTTTCATAAGCTGCAACCATGTTTTCAAATGAATCGGTGCGTTTTCCACGCTGAGTTATTTTTTTCATTTGAAGTGTAGGAGGGAAATCATGGCCCTCAATAACATTACTGTCAG
>JAAYEB010000175.1 GCA_012728995.1 Fibrobacter sp.
CTGTAAATTGTTTATTAAGTTCAATACTTTCAAAATAAGGACCTGTTTCATCACATCGCATAATGAAAAAAATCAGAAAGGATAAATTCAGTAATTTTAGAACCCTTAACGGCTTTTTTTTGCAATTGCTCATTTAAGACTTAAAATCCTCTTTTTAAAGGAAAACGGAATAATAGACAAAAATGGAATGTTGATATGGGTGTGTCGATACTGGAATTAAAAAAGGTCAAAATTAAAAGGTAAATGAAGATATATTCTGCATATTTTAAATGTTTAAAAAAATCGAGCATTCTTAATTTTTAAAATCAGCTTATTAAAGATGATATTTCATAGTTAACCCGGATAACTTGTTATACCAGATCTGTATCAAATAAGTCTTGAAAAATACCTGGTACTTTTTTGTCGCATCTCCTTTAAAAATGTTTGACAGGCATATGAATACATCATATAATGTTGAACTGAAATTTATTTTTACCAGATAACTCTTATACAAATCAAGGAGTTATTAATAATTCTTAAAAGTGTAAAGTAGATATAAAAGATACTTTAAATCTGTAGAAGGGATTCTTATCCGGTACAAATTATTAATATTCCTAAAATTATAATCCAAAGGAGTTCTTATGATGCGTTCCAAAACAGTGCAATTTCTGAATGTGATTGCTCTATTACTCATGACAGGATGTTTTTCTTCAAAAAACCTGTATATGTCTGATGGTACAAATGAATTTAACTCAGTAACTAAATGTTTTCTTGGCAAATGGAACATTAACAGTTATTCAAGATCAGGTGAGGAAGTAATCAATTCAATATTTACCAAAGGTACACTTTCTCTTGATCATGCATCCAGAGAAGCAGTTTTTACTTTCTGGGTTTCCGATTCTTTTGTAAACAGCAAATTAACAGACTGGAAAGTAAAATGGCCGGATCTGGAAGTTAATGAATACAAAGTAATTTCAAGCGGCACCTGGAAAATCAGTAAATCAGGGGAAATACTGTATTTTGAAGATATGGTAAATTCAATTGATATAAAAGGGAACGGGGAAAATTTTGAAGGTTTTTTCGGTTCTGAACAGATGAAATTCACTGCAAGTGAACATGTCGGATCGGATGCCGGCCTTGGAGGTATGCTTGCACGCGCAGCAACAAAAAAAGTTACCGGTACAGAAATACTTTTTCCAAAAGTATTTCAACAATACAATTTTGAAATTTCCCCAAACAAAGAATCAATAAATGTTAAAGGTATAAATTCTAATTCTTTTGACATTGCCAGAAATTAGATTCGTTTTATTACAAAAAAAAGGAGCTTTTTGAAAGCTCCTTTTTTTTTTTGCTTAATAAAGACTTTCTCAAAAATAATCTTAAATTTGAGTCTTATTGCATTTTTACAGATCTTCTATTCATGCCGTTTTCTGTATCATGTTCCAATATGATATTGCCCGAATGACTTCTTTTTTTGATATCCTCACTGTTTTGTTTGATAATCCTGCCATCAAGCAAATAGGCACCATAATTATTATTTGCATTCATTATTTGAGATTTTTTTGGCTGAAACCGGTTACTGGGGATTATTTCGGTAGAGCCAAGTTCCTGAGGTGGAAATTCAATTTGTGGTATAATTCCCATACAATCTTCCTCCACCCATCTAATTAATACACAATTTGTATCTGCAAGCAATGCCAAATCACTTGCAACCAATGTATCCCATTTAGTCCAATATATCATTGATTCATATCTACCGTAAAAAGCCAATCCGATTTCTTCCCTTTGTACCTTTGGTATCTGCACTATTCCCGCATTGTTTAACCACTCAAGTTCTTTTTCTGTACAGACATCTACTCTTAAAGTATCCATATTTACATTTGACGTATCAATTATAAAATTGATACCCCTCTCACCTACATTAACCAAAACATTCATATTGTAATGATTTCTATAAGTATAAGACTCTTCAAAACCGGTCATAACAATCTCATTGTCACCGGAATTATGGAAATAATTCACTCCTTCTTCTCCTAATTCACCAAAAAGAGACAGGTCAACTGGTATATCATCACAAGTGAACATAACAGAAAAAACATAATCCGGATTTTTACAAGCTTCAACAGAACAAAGCCCGACAACAAACAAAAAAGTTATAAAAATCTTTTTCATAACAACCCCTGAGAAGATTTCCTTACTTATGTAACGTATTCGACATAGAGCTCAAACAGATCTTTATTCGTTTCCCAAATAAATTTAATCCATTTTTATTATCTGATCCTTCTTATCATTCTGCAGGATGATAATGTACATAAACCCTTTTAACCAGCTCAATCTCCCTGTTAAGCCGTTTTTCGATATCAGTAGCGATTTCGTCCCCTTCACTGACACTCAATCTACCATCAATTCCTACAGTTATATTAATTACCAGATAAGGGCCGAACCGGTGCGCAGAAAGTTCTTCAACGACTTTAACCCCATTTACATCGAATACTATTTCTTTCACCTGTTTCTCAAGTTCTTCACCGGGAATTGTATCCATAAGCTCAGCAGAAGATTCCCGGATAATCTTTATACCTGTTTTTGCGATGATTACTGCAACTGCAGCTCCCGCAAGTGGATCTCCCCATGGGAGCCCAATCCATCCTGAACCGATTCCGATTGCCACACCGATTGACGCAAAAATATCGTTCCTGTGATCATAAGCCAATGCTGTTACAGCCGCATTACCTGTTAGTTTTCCGGCCTTTGAAGAATACAGATAAAGAATCGCTTTCAGTATTATTGAAAAAAAAACCACTCCCAAAGTCAGATGCTGTAATCCCGGTTCTGCACCATTTTCCTGTGTTATAAGCAAATATGTTGTATTTACCGAATCCCAGAAAATTGCTGCAGCAGTGGTAATAACAAAAGCACCCACTGTAAGTGCACCTACGGTTTCCATTTGCTGATGTCCATAAGGATGCTCCGCATCTGCAGGTTTTGAAGCAAGTCGTGTAAATATCTTGACCAGAACATAATATGCAACATCAGACGTAGAATTTATTCCATCAGCAAGAA
>JAAYEB010000176.1 GCA_012728995.1 Fibrobacter sp.
AGTTTAAATAAAAGTCATCATATTCATTTCCATAAAAAGAGAATGAAAAAGGAAGAGAAAAAAGATAATAGCCATTGTACGGCATCGGACTGCCAGCCACATTGTCGCTAAGATCATCCCACTTGTACACAGGTCCATAAGACTGATCAGAATCGGTCCATGCATATTTATAATCGCTGGTCAATGCTGGCGAATCGTCCAGATCAATATTAAATGTAAGGTCGCTGTTACCGGTATTGGTAACAGTCATTGGCAGCACGACCGAATCACCCTGTACCAGGGATTGTTTGATTTTTTCGGGAGTAACTGATATCAGTGGACAATTAAAAGAAACATTTATAACCTTGTCTGGTGGTACGGCAAGTGTCATGGTATCAGATATGAGCATTCCCCTTTTCGCGTATATTTTGTATGTCCCTGGAGGTAAAGGCGGAAAAGAGTAGGCTCCCATACTATCAGTTGTTACACTTCCCGATAATGGTCCATCAAAATAGTATACTTCAACTTCACCAGCCGGTGTTACTGTACCCGAAACTATACTTAACCTGTAGATAGTAAAACTTTCTGTTGTATCTGCCAGACTTTCATCTGTTGCATCCGATATCCGTACTTTACAAAGATCAGAACTGACATCAGCGGCAATCCACTCGTATTCACCTGTATTTAATGTTGACGTTTCGATATCGGTAAATGTAAGTCCACCGTCAAAACTGAACTGCAGTTTTACAAAAGCGGGCATGGCTCCGTTATTTGACCATTTTATCTTTATTGTATCACCAACAGCGAATGAATCTGTCTGAACTGGCTGTAACGCCTGGATACCCGCGACTTTGTTTTCAACAGGTATATTGAGTATCAATGGTCTGCAGTTAGGCGATGTAATTGTAAGAGTTACGGTTCCAGCATCAGACAATACAGGGTTTATATAAAGATCAACAACACCATTGACAATTTTTTCACTGGCAACAATCTCTCCATCATAAAACAGTGTGGCCATTCCTCTCACACACGAGATTCCACTGATTGTAAGTAAATTTTGCCCAACCACAACCGCATCAGGAATCATTGCAGTAATTGCCTTTGGTACTGTAGTCCAGATTCTCATAGTTGGGTCACCAAAGTAGTTAAAAAGTTCGTAAGTCAGCTTTTCATAATCACGCGAGTACCTACCATCTCTATTCCATGTTTCTGTCATGCGCATTTTACCCTGATTAAGCGTCAACCCTATTTGAAGGATTGTGTCGTGAGGTGTAACGGACGGATTCGAATTGTGTGGAAATTTTGGCACGATCCCCGGATCAGGCCATATCGCGTCAATTATGCCTAATGTCAAAGCATCATTTTGTCCACTATAGCTTTCTGTGGATGCCGCAACGACCCCTACCGCACCTCCATTATTATTGCGTAAAAAATATTCACTGAAACATGTAGTGTCATTAAATAACCCTGTATTACAATTCATTGACAAAACGACAGGGAGCAGATCCTTATTGTCAAGTGAATTCAGGTCATTCCAGGTAAACTGTGGATCACCCCATCCCCACACGGCACCATGATCCCTGTGAACAACCAGAAAGCGTCCACTATTGATACCATTTGAAATATCTGTTCTATCGCCTCCCCAGTCAAAATGAGGTTTTTGCAAAGAATCAGGAATCTCTTCACCCCAGGAATAACTTCCACTGTTCCAGTTCGTAGGAGACACAGAACCTTCTGTACAGAAAACACGGTCGATCGAATAACCCTGTTCTTCTATCAGGTATTTTCGTATTTCCCATGATGTCTGTGCGAATCGTCTTTGCGCGTATCCTGGCCGAGAGGTGTCCTGCTGAAAATAAGCAGCAGTAAGACCGGTATTGTAAAATGAAGAATCCAATGGTGGATTACGCTCGTAATTAATAATTTTTCTTACCACGTTTAAAGCTTCATTTGCATTTGAAACAGATATTCTTCCGTATCCCATATCGGGCAAGAAATCCCCTATCCCACCAACACAGGCATAATATAGATCTGTAACATGATGATCAGATCCAAAATCAGCATACTGTGCCGGCACGTCC
Organism: Fibrobacter sp.; assembly: GCA_012728995.1. Taxonomy (GTDB): domain Bacteria; phylum Fibrobacterota; class Chitinivibrionia; order Chitinivibrionales; family Chitinispirillaceae; genus JAAYEB01. The sequence continues at coordinate 2,061 of JAAYEB010000176.1, forward strand.
TCATGGTCACCAATGATAACGAAAAATTCTATACTGTTAATATTATATCTGTTATGAATAACAGTTTTAACTTCGGAATCGCCTGACCAAGCCTCTTTCGATTCAATAATAACATCATAACCCATCTGGCGTTTCCATAACGCGAGAGTGTCAGCGGCGTTTTTGTAATCGTTGGTTGTAACTATAAGAAAAGTTGAGGTATATTCAGCATCAGTTTCAGCCTGAGTTACTACTGATTTGTTTACCACGACATTGGAAATTCCAGACCTGAATGCAGGACTTTTTACCGATACAGGCCCGCGAGATGATTCAAACGAAACCTTGAATTTGAGTTTTGAGTACACGACAAGTTTACCGGTTTGGGGGTTATACTGAACGGGACATAAACGGATCATGGCAATTGAAGTTCCCCGTAGTTCTCTTATGTCATAAAGTGATACCGGACTTGAGGGATAGAGGGTATCTTTTGAGTAGAATTCTTCATCGATTGTAAACTTTGGTTCAGGAGCACCAACCAGGTCGGATGCAGGTGGCAGAGCGGGGTAGATTCTGAATCCTTCAAGAGTATCAATCTGTGTATCGATAATCTGAATTTTTGGTTTGGCGCCAAAAGGAACGGCAAATGAATAAACTCTTTGTGGAAGCTGCGGTTTACCAACATCACCGAGTTTTCCAAACTGGTCTATTGAAATATGCTGGTATTGCACCCCATTTTCTTCCACATCAACTACCACGGCGCCACTAAACTTGTAATCGATTACAGTTCCATTCATGCCTTCATCAGTGAAATCCATTTTAGGTTTCTCATATAGATTATCAGCATCAGCGGACCGTTTTTGGGCTGTTTTGGAGAACGTGATCCAGCGTTTTGCCTCAATATTTTCTGAAGCGAAAAACATTACCATTATTGTTATACCAAACAGCATGTTGATTCGAGAATATATGGTTGCGTGCATATGTCACGCTCTCCCTTTTGAAACGTTTAATTAAATTTTAGATATCAGTGCCTGGAAGAGTGAAAGCGGATTGTTAAAAATTTTGCGGTAAAAATTCAATTTTTTCCATTAAACTGTATGAATCAAAACCACTTATCTACAGGTGTGCATTTGATCCACTCTACCATGGGTAATAATATAGATACCTGATAATTCATAAGCAAGCACAATTCATAAACTCTATGTAGATAAAACTATAGTACTTCAAAAACGATCATGATAGCAATCATCCATTTTTACCGAATACAACTGATTTTGCCCTGTCATCTGATTAATCCTGTAATATTTTTGCTCTCCACAGTGAGCATTTTACTTTGACGAACAATTTACTATCCGATTCTTTTTGATATCTGCTTCAGGGGCTTAATACGCACACAACAAGACAAGGCAATAGTACTAAAGCAACTGTCTCCATTGAATTATTATGATTACTATTCATTACAAACTTATTACATTACTTGAAAATTAATTATTTTTATTGCACTGCAACCAGCCTTTCCTTATATTATCCCGGTAGTGTAGCAATCACCTGGTAAAACGCCAAATCATAACTATATGGTTTAAGCGTTCAATCATGTGGAATCCTGTCTGTTCTCAATCTGCTTTTTTCGGGAGGACACCAATGTTTTCTGCTATACGAATCATACCTGTCGTAATGATTCTTTGCAGTTCAGTTTTTGCGCAATCAACATACTTTGAAGAAAATTTTGAAGGAACAACTCCCAACATGACAATTACAGGAGGTGGATGGGAATATGGAACTCCATCAAATCCATCAACGGTTCCTGAAGGAAACAGGTGCGCCGGGACTGTATTGAATGGAAATTATTCAAACAGTGCACAATATTTACTTACTTCACCAAGTATTAACCTGCCGGATTCAACTGTTATAAAATTTTCTTTTTATGAATGGTATCAATTAGAAAGTTGTTGTGATTACATCTATCTTGAAATAGAAAAAGACAATTCAGGAACATGGACATCTTTAAGAACCTCAGCTAATGGGCAAAATACAACCTGGAACTCCAGAAGTTACGATATCAGCACTTATCGTAATTCAAGTATAAAAATCAGGTTTCGTCTTACCAGCGATGGTTCTGTTGTACGCCAAGGATGGTATATTGATAATGTTCTGGTTTTCACACCTGAAACTAAAACTCTTGATGTCACCAATGATGGTAATGGAACAACAACACCTTCAGGTTCTACCTCAATTGAGACCAATTCTCCCTATTCAATTTTGGCATCACCAAACACCGGTTACCGGTTTGATAAATGGACTGTTGAAAGTGGGAATGCCACTATCAACGATACTCTTGCCTATTCTACGAACGTTTCTATTACAAATGATGCGGTAATAAAAGCCAATTTCAAACCATGCACTGTATACACAATTACTTCAACCGCAACCCGGTATAATTATACAACACATTATTACCAGAATAATCCTTCGAGCGGGGTTCGCTTTAAATTTACTGCTCCTGCTGCAGGAGCTTATTCTGTTTTGATCCAAAACATTCAAAGTCATACCAATTATTTCTACTTTTATGGTAATGATCCCACATTCTCTTCAATAATAGATTCCAGAGGTTCATCAATTACAGAAAAATCTATCAGCTTTTATGCTGCAAATCCTGGAGATGTCTTCTATTTCAGGGTATATACTTCCTCTTCAAGTTACTATTCAAATGATTTCAATATATCTTATTCAAATGCACTGGCCATAAATATTACCAATGACGGAAATGGAATAACGAATCCTGCAGGTATGGTTGGTTTGACTTCAGGTGAATCCCGTTCCATTACAGCGTTACCGAATTCAGGTTATCGTTTTGGAAATTGGTCTGTTATCAGCGGTTCCGCTGTAATCAGTGATACAAATGCAACCAATACCACTATTTCAATCACGTCAGATGCAACTATTCAGGCAAATTTTACTTCCGGGACTGTATATGATCTTGATTCAATCCCAACTGTTTACAATTTTGATTTGAATTATTTTGAAATCAGTCCTTCAAATGGGGTAAGATTTCGTTTCTCTGCTCCTGATTCTGGAACCTACACAATAGTAATTGACAGTTCCTACAAACATATGTATTATTACAGCACAGACTCAACATTTTCTTCATACTCCGGAACAGTTACTTACAATGATTCTGTAATATTATACAGTTTCACTGCATCATCTGCAGGAGAATGCCATTATTTTATTGTAAGACCATACAGCCAGACATATTACAACAGCAACTTCTATGCATCTGTATGCACCCCATCAACACTTATCATTACAACAAATGGTAACGGCATCGTACTCCCGCATGCAGATACTATGGAGGTTTATCCTGGATATCCTTATACTTTTACAGCAGTTCCCAAAGGCGGTTACCAGTTTTCATCATGGAATCTTATAAGCGGCCAGGCCACCTTTTCAAAAGCAGATTCGTCCGTAACAACTGTTATTATGTCCGGAGATACAGCTGTGATAGAAGCATCATTTCAAATTGATCCCAATACTGTACCCTATGTTAACATATCAGACATAAACATCTCTTCCCATCCCGACATCTGTATAACAGCTTCAGTGAAAGACAGTTCCGGACGCAGTATCAGCGGACTCGACTCAAGCAATTTCGTTCTGACCCAGGATAGCGATACAGTAGATTTTCAATTGACTACTGTTTCTAATTTTGGTGGTGTTTCTGTAGCTTTAGTTATTGACAGGAGCGGCTCAATGAGTGGCCAGCGAATCATTGATGCCAAAAATGCTGCCAAACAGTATATCAAAACAATGACTCCTTTAGACCGTTGTGCAATAGTTTCATTTAACAGCAGTGTAACTGTCGATCAACCAATTACTTCCGACACCATATTGCTGAATGCTGCCATAAATGGTATTTCAGCGACTGGTGGTACTGCAATAAAAGACGGTACATACAGTGGTGTATCTCAATTAATCAATGAAACTAACGCACGAAATGTGATAGTTTTTTCTGATGGCTCGGACGGTGGCAATAATTATACTATAAATGAGGTTATAAACCACGCACGTTCAAACAATGTTACCATATATAGTATAGGAATTGGTGGAGCAGGACAAACTGTTTTGGGACCACTTGCCGACAGTACTGGTGGTTACTATTCATACGCACCAACTGCTGCAGGGCTTGCACAACTGTATGCACAGATTAAAAGTGATATTGAATCACAATATATTCTTTGCTATCAATCTCCAGACATCATTTTTAACGGTGACACTCATGAAGTTGTCCTATCGGTAAATCTTAACAGTTTCACAGACAATGATACTGTTTACTGGGATGAAAATAATAGCCCGCCGTCAATAACTCTGACAACTGAAACCCGGGCTATGATCGGTGTAAGTCAGACTGCAAACCAGCCGCTTACAATCTCCGCGAACGTAATCGATGATGGTATTGTGAACAGTGTCCGCCTGTTCTATCGAATCTCAAGTATCTCAAACAGTGCATATACCGAAATACCCATGTCGCTGTCATCAGGCACACTGTACGAAATCGATATTCCATCAGCAAATGTAGTTTTCCCCGGAATAGATTTCTATATTCTTGCATCAGACAATTATAACCTTATAGGTCGTTCTCCAAATGTCATGACTCCCGAACAGCAGCCTTATGTCATTCCTGTAGAAAATGAGGCCCCCCGGATAAATCATACTGCATTCGATTGTGTTACTATAGGTCGGGACACCAGCATATCTGCTGTTATAACAGACAATAATGGATTGTATAGCACAATCCTGTATCATAAAAAGGGGAATGAAACCTTTTTCATTGCAGATACAATGACAAAAACCGGACAGGATCTTTTCTCAAGTACAATACAGGGTAATCGAATTACCAATACTGGTATAGATTATTACATCAGGGCTATAGATAGCGCAGGAGCAGCAACCCGTTTTCCTGAGAATGGGTATATCAGTTTGCCAATGTGTAATAGTGGACTTGTGATATTGGTACCGCCAGATACTTCGATGCATGAAGGAGAGATTATTTCATTTGTCATTAATGCCTATGTTCAGGATGGAACGATTCCGGATCTGAAAATTAATAACCCACCTTCAATGTGTACATTTTCTGATAGTGGAAATGGAAATGCGCTCCTTACAATTGCACCAGGATGTATAGATAATGGCGTGTACACAATCTCACTTGCTGCAATAAACGGAACCGACACAGTAACATCAGACTTCCAGATAACGGTACACGATGTTAATTTTCCACCAGTAATCGATTCCATTGGAAATCAGATCAGTCGTAAAGGTGAGCCTTTCAGTTTGACTGTAAATGTTTTCGACTGTGATCTTACCACTCCCTCTATAAACCTGCTCAGACCTCCCTCAGGATCCTCTTTTATTGATAATAATGACAGGACAGGTACTTTTACCTGGACACCCGACAGCAGTGAATACGGATATTATGTATTGATATTCGAAGCCAGTGACGGGAACTCGACAGTAAGGGACACGGTTATCCTGGAAATAACTGACGAGAATATCTATGAACCTGTACTTACACTGTCGGATACTATAATCCATACATCGTTGAATCTTCCAGTGACTATCCTTATTACATCAGAAGATGGGGATGGTACTCTACCGGTTTTAAAAGCATCAAAATTGCCTGAAAATGCAACTTTTGCCTCTGACAATAATGGTACGGCACTTTTATCCTGGACGCCAACCGATACAGGCAATTTCAGTTTTGATATTACTGCAATCGATTTTTTTGATACAACAAATATGGTATCTGTTACAGTTACCATATTTGTTGGTAATGGAAATATAACCGGACCGGTATTTCTACCGCGACCCGACACAACTGTTTTTCAGAACAGTGAAATGAGATTACTTGTTGAAGCACATGACCAGGATGGAACCATACCGGAGCTGTTTTTTGTGAGCGGACCAAATGGTATTGACTTCCAGGATAACGGTGACGGAACCGGTAAAATTATCTGGATTCCACAATGTGATGAATCAGGAAACTTTACAGTTAAAATAGGTGCACGCGATGAATCGCTTGCAGATACTGTTTCTGTGGTGATAACTGTTATTAAAGTAAATTGTCCTCCCGTTATTAACCATACGCCAGACGTAAACGCTGATCCCGGACAAATGATTACAATACCGGTCAGTGCCTATGACCCGGATAATGATGGAACCATTCCACTGTTATCTGCATCATGCGATCTTGAAGGATTTGTGTTTATTACCTCAAATAACGGTACTGGTGAGTTCAGATGCCCGGTACCTGCAGACTCCGGTATCTACTCAGTTACTTTCTACGCTACAGACGGAGTCTCTACCGACAGCATTAAAGTTAAAATCGCTGTCAATAAACATGGTTCCATATCCATTAAAGGAAATGTTAAAGGCTCACAAATTTATGCTCTGCCATCAGGTACTTTCAGTGGAAATTATCTTGGAACCGATTCTGTTAAAACGACACTGCCTCAGGGTGCGTACTGGTTTGAAATACGTGCCCGGGGTTACAGAGCCCAAAGGATTTTCTGTAAAATCGAGGCTGATAAAACAGTCAAACATTCTGTTAATCTGAAAAAATCAATACCGCTGATGCTTACAGGGCCGGATACACTCTCTTTCTCTGCAGACTCCATTGCGACACCCAGGGCTTTCTCTTTTATTGACCTTAATATGGATGGTATTGAAGACCTGGTGGTATTGTCCAACGATGGTTTCTGCTGGTATGCCGGACAGGATAGTTTGCATAATACAAAATACAGAAAACAGATGTCAGATCAGTTTAAGGCTATTGCAGGTTATAATCCTGTTTGTCATCAGTTTATTGACTGGGACAATGACGGAATATATGATCACCTGTTTTCAGATCCGTCCGGAAAAATAATGGTAGTAAATGGAAAAGATTTATCTGTTTCGACACTTATAAGCAGGAATTCCGGTGAAATGCTCTACTCCGTAATAATTGATACAGATAATAAAGGGAATAAAGATCTTCTTGTGCACTCCCAGGGACGTGGATTGTATCTTTATAACAATAATGGTACAACTGCTAAACCTGTATATGATTTCGCACAGGAGTGTACAGACAGTTCAGGAAACTCTTTTACTGATTTCAAAGGTACTCCATTACTTATTGACCTTGATAATGACGGCGCACTGGAGTTTATAATAAATTCTGGTAATAAGGTCAGTGTATATACTCCGGACACGGTTTTTTCAACACTGGTTTTCAGGGAACACCTCAACTGTGCGGGAAATCGCTTTAATTCGGACAGTTCATTTATTTCACTTACAGGATCACCATCCGGATTACCCAAAATTGCAATAAACAGAAACAATACCATATTACTCTACCCCACGCATCTGCTTGGTGATATCAATTTCGATAATGTTGTAAACATCAAAGATATCAGTATCATTTCAAAGCAGATGGAATACAATAAAGATGATCAAGGTTATAATCCGATTCTCAATCTCATGTTATCAAAAGACGGCAACGAAGTTATTGATATCAGGGATATAAGCAAAGCAAGTAAATGCTGGGAATTGCAACAATAAATCTTTCTGATAAGGAATTAACATGAAAAAAGTTGTTTTTATACTGCTTAATGTTTGTGCCTTTCTCTGGGCTGGTCCGAATTCTTCTGCAAAACTGTATATCGATACAGATATCAGTTCTTCATCAATTGATTCTATTGGCTGGTGCAAAAAAGACAGTACATTCACAGCTGGAATAAAAATTTCGAAAGCTGTCGACCTCTTCAGTTTTGAAGTTTATTTGAAATATGATACTTCAGCACTTGAATACATTTCTATAAAAAAAGATACGGAAGACTACGAAAATTTTCTTGAATCCTCCGGAGGCTCTGTATCTGTACCGAAAAAATGGTCGAAAAATGATTCAACTTTAATTCATATATATGCATTTTTACTTGGGGATGATCCTGATATTTGTGTGAATGGATCCGGCTGGCTTGCGTTTCTGACGTTTAAGCTTAAAAAATCGGATACAACAGAACTCTATCTGACAGATCCAATCATTATGGATTGTGATCTGGATGATGATACCAAATCAGAATGCCATTTCGCTAAAATCATACCAGGGAAATCTGCAGTAATCAGCAGAAAATCACGTGTTAAATATATAAATCAGGTTAATGTAATTGACAAAAAGGTACAAGTATCACTATCTGGAAATGCTCTTTCAGAAATATCTATAACAGACTTTTCCGGTCGGATTCTGCAGAAAAACAGTAATGTACAAAATAGGACCATTCTGGATCTGAGTAGGACCGGTACAGGTATCTTTATATTAAAAGTATCCCAAGGCGGGAATGTTCAAACATGTCCATTGTTAATTCACTAGTTTTCCACTTTAACAAAACGGATCTATTCCGGCTATATTTGTCACATGCTTAAATATATAAAATTTTCAATTTTTCTGTTTTTAATATTCGTTTCGTACTTTCCGGCTTTTTCTCAAACAGAAGAGTTCTTTCCGGATAGTATTGATAAAATAAACCTCTGGCATATTTCAGACAGTACCAATCTTTTTGTGGGTGCATCCTTTTATTACACAGACCCTGAAGATTCAATTATAGTATGGCTATATACATCCGAATCGGATGTGCCTGGTGAGCTGTATTTTATGATACCGGGATTTTCAGATTCAGCGCTGTTTTTATTTACAAACAGAGACAACGGCGCACGGGTCAATATTACTGAATTGCTGGATAATCCGATTCCACCCGGCACAGAAATATTTTTTATGTATAAAAGAGAGGCATCAGATAAAAATTTAAGATACACTGGCCAGAATCGTCCTGGAATTGACCCAGAAGATCAGACAAACTATCCGGGAGCTTCATTTGTTTCCAAACAGTTTGGTTTACGGCCAGGATTTGGACACAGATGGGCAGTTGCAGGGAGAATTATGGAAAACTCGGGAGCTCCAACTGATACCATAATTTTTGGTTTTGAAGATGATGCACTGGTTATTATTCCCGATTCGGTAACTTCCGATTTTGATTTTAATGATGTCATATTCAAAACTACCGGTCTGGATCTCAATGTTGATCCTTTTGTAGACACACTTATTCTTTCGGTTGAAGACACTGTCACTGCTGGTGATTCTGTTTACTGTATTGCAAGTGTATGGGCTGACAGTGCAGGAAAAAGAATCCGCAGCTCACGTTTCGATTCACTTTTAAACTGGGAACTTACAGGGAATTCTGTTCACAATGACACATTGATCCATCCGGCAAGTGGCTCCGATAGTATTGCCCTGTTTCTTCCACAAACTGCATTTCGCAGTTTTACCATTAATGTGAGCATTTTAGATCCGCTAATAAAAGATACGATCAACATCAGCAAACAGGTTTATATTTTACCCGGAGCTCCATCGTCTTTATCTATTGAACATTATGGTGATACATCAAGTCCAATTTTCAACTTTAATATTAATCCAGTAATACCTTCTATTCAGATATTTTCCAACATGAATTCTGTTCCTGTTTACGCCATACTGAGAGACAGTTATGGAAATTTTGCAGATTTTTCACAAAATGCCGTATGGGATACTTCATCAGATGCGGATTATCCAGTACGACTGAATCCTTCAATTGCGTCTGTTGAAAATGGCAATACAGAAATTGGAGAAGCAATAATCACCAAACATGGAACAGGTAACATTCTAGTTTACGCTTCAGATACATCATCAGGAGAAACGTTCACCGATACGGCTCTTGTGAATATTGCTTCTACTGACTACGATTCTCTCCGAATAAGGATAATTGAAACCAGTGATACAATTTATCCTTCAGATTTACTCATAATAACTACCGACAGCTGTAAAAACATGATTGCAGAAGGACTCCGTGTAGATAACCACATATGGGAACAGTTAGCAGTCAACTGGTCTTCAAATATAAAAAGCAATTTACCAGACGATACTGTTCGAAGTGTTAAATATTGTCCTGGCGATACTGGTACAGGTTTTATAAGAATCAGTTATTATGATGTTTTTTCCATTTTACCATTAAAAGTAAAACCTGGTAAACCGGTCAGACTGTCTATATATACAGATCAACTAACTCTCTTCGGACAGGATACTGTACTTTCTGCCGGTAATGTAATTACTCTTAAAGCCCGGTTATCAGATAAAAACGATATTCTTCTTCCCTCACCTGCTCCAGATACGATCAGATGGAGCTTAATTGAAGAGGTCCAAACTGATTCCACCAACAGCTCTGGCGATCTATCAGACACCCTCGGCTCCGAAATCCAGTTTTTGCCATTGCGTGCATATCGCACGGTTAAAATCATTGCAGGTTTCGGTGAACTTTTTGATACTGTCAGTATCAAGATAAACCCCGGAGACCCATATCGTGTTGTAATTGAATCTCATGCAGACTGGAAAAAATCGATGCATTCGCCTGATGAAATTGATACTGTTGAGATACCGGACAACAGCACTCAAGCTACAGTTTATGCAATTATCCGTGATTCACTTGGCAACTTTATCGATTCTCTTCGTGAAGGAGTCTGGGGGAATACGGATACATTGGTTACAATTGAAGGCGGAACAAAAATCTCTATTGGTAAAATTCAAAAAAATCTTGGGGTAAAAGAGGGAGTCTGCAAAATATTTGTTTCGAATGAAAGTTTCAGCGATACTGCTTATGTAAAACTACTTCCATATCATTTTATTGACCTTCGAATAGTTACAGTCGATTACAAAGTTCTTGATACACTTGTTATATCTACAAATTTCGATACTACATTGCGGGCTCAGGGCTTAAGATCTGATACTGCACTATGGCGTGATATAACTGCGGATTGGACATTATCGCAAGATCTAATAATCAACAGTGGTGAATCTTTCCATTCAAACCTTCTGTATTTATCTCCAATAAAGCCCGGAACCGGAAATATTTCTGCAGCATTTTCATCAACAAACGATACTCTTCGGGATTCCATTTTTGTGGAATTTTTACGTGGACGCCCGACACATGCAGATATCACCTTGATTACAGATCCCCAAAAACGGATCGCAGGTGATACGATAACCGCAGTCGTAAGGATTTACAACCAGGACGGGCTAGTTCCGGATTTATTTTGCTACGAACCGGACTCATCTACAGGTGGTTCCGTGTACTTTGATTCCCTGGGGCACGGGAACCGTAATTTTAAACCTGAAGTCATTACAGAACATGGATCATATGTCGTTAACAGCTTCGATATGAAACAGTTTGCAGATGTATCCCAGTGCTTTTTAAACGGTATTGATACGGTACAATTTATAATATACTTCGCACCGTTTATCTCAGACAGCCTTCATCAATTAACTGTAAAACTTGGTGATATCACAGCTTTAACAGCTCCATTCCGGATTAATCCATCAGATCTTGATTCCCTTTCGATTGCGCATACCAATCCGTGTTGCCCGGATACATTAATCATGCGCTATCCAAACGATGAAGTTCTTTTATACGCTGTAGGATACGACCGTTTTAAAAATATGCGTGGTGGAGAAACCTGCATGTGGAACACAACAGGAACTCTTCATCCATTCGAAACAAAAACAGCTGCCAGCAGGATCTTATACACAGCAGATTCAATTAATGTAAAGGATGATGAAAATGGATATGCAATAGCGATTTTCGAAGATGACGAAACCATTATCGATTCGTTGTATGTAAAAATAACAGGTCCCCTTGCCACCCCGGTTTCTGCAATCACAGGAGACAGGAATGGTAATGGTCTTCTGGACTTAATTAAAATCCGGTTTAATATGCCTGTTTACAACAATCATGAATCGTTGGGGCAATCTTTTTATGTCAAACATATTAATACAATTTTTACAACAGACAGCATCACTTTTTCAAAAGACAGTCTGACAGTAAACCTTTTTGTCAGAGAAATTGACAATGGTACGCTTCAAACCAGCTGGAAACCAATTGTATCTCTGAATAATTCTGATTTCATGCTTGGCGGAGCAATCGATTCTTTTACAATAGAAACTCATGACGGGGCTGGACCGGTTATCGCTTCTGTTATTCGGGAGATTGGAGACAGCCGCAAAGATGACCTGATAACTGTAACATTCAGTGAAGAGGTTACGGACAGTAATGGAAACCGGTTTTCTCTTTTAGCACTTCCACAAAAAACCTTTAATACATGGGTTTCAGATAAAAATAATAAATTTAAACAATTATCGCTTCTTAAAGACATTCCTCATTTCAATGCACCCTACCGCACAGATCAGTTATTCTTTAACACATCCAATGAAATTGAATTTACTGCTGAACACTATTTCAGTCTGCGAACCGACCAATCCAGCAATATTGTTAAAGATAATGCAGGAAATATTCCATCAGAAAAAAACAGGAAAGTTCAGGTCGTAGTGCGTGGAAAAGCACCCCAAAAGCTTGTAATTGTACCAAATCCGACCAAAGCGTCAATATTACGAGAAAAACCTGGAGAGTTTCATCTTGAACATAATCCATCTGCAATCCAATGGGTAAAAGCAGACAAAAGCGGTACTGTTATTACATTTGACATTTTAATACCTGATTCATGCAAAAAAATCGGTGGTAAAATTACTATTTTTGATCAAATTGGCAACACTGTTATTTCAGATCCTGTCAAAGAGTACAAATGGACAAACCTTTTCAGAAAAGACAGAATAGCCTCAAATACCGAAATCTGGAATATTACTCCAAAAGAATGGAATGCAGATGGTACTGTGTATAAATATTGTATTTACTGGAACGGTTATACTGCAGGCAAATTTAAAACCGCACCGGGTGTTTATCGGGTAGTTCTAAAAATGATTTATAAAATCAATGGTAAAGACACTTACAAAACGTATACAGGAAAAATAGGAATTAAACAATGAAATTTAAGCTATTTCCAGTATTTTTAGTCTGGTCTGTTTTTACATATGGTAATGAATATAATCCGTTTTATCTTGATACTGTTACTTTTGATCAACAGAATTTTTCTTTTAAAGTAAAATGGCATATTGATCCGGGTTCAGATAGTAACAATTACAACCCTGGCATTACATTTACATGTAGTGAAGAGTCATCTTCACCACCGCTGAGCTGTTTAAATCAGTTATCGGGTGATTCCGTTTTTGAATTACCTGATCTGATATTTGATACAACATACTATATCGAGTTATGGGCTAAGCACAATGACACATGGATTGAACCCGATTCTCAATCCACTAAAAAGGTAAAGGTATTTTCATTAGTGCATCAACCTGTTACTCTATTTGAAACATCCACTACAGACACGGTCAAGGCACTTAAGGGTAAACTAATGATGTTTATTGATTCCACCTTTCCTCTTGGCTTGCCTCCATATAACGACACTGTAAGCAGTTTTATACCAGCCAAATCCATGCTCAAAGACGGATTTGTTGGATACAGCAACGCAATACGATTTCAAAAGCCTGAACCAATCGCACCTTTTTTTATAGCTATCACTCCTGACAGTATTCCAAAAAAAGATTTCAGAAAAGAACAACTTCGGATATTCAGAGATTCTTCCGGTGTTTTTCTTTGTGAAAAAGAGTCATATTATGATAAAGATATTGACCGTGTCATTGTAAAAACAAAAAATCTCAAATTTCCATTTGTCATTCTTGCAGATACAGCACGCCCAAAGATCAAAATAGTATCGGATACTTCTGAATGCATCAAATCCCGATCTCTTCATGATACCCTTGAAATTGAAGACAATTGCGCGAATATTAACTGGTCTTATTACTGTTCACCCGGTGCACAACTTCCTGTCATTCCCGAAAAAAGTGGTACTTTTCAGAAAAAAAAGGGGTTGATAACAGGCATGATACCTTCACCAGGCGCACAATCTGACGGAATGCGGGCTGTTTATATTATTAATGATGGTACATATAGCGACACTATCCGGTTATCACGTCGCGGATTAAGAGAAAATTGTGATCCATTTACTACTGCAGCAAATATTATAACACCGTTTTTTACAACATCTACACTTGAAAAGTCTGAAATGAAAAATGGTCTTAATGATCTTTTTAAAAAAGCCGGTGGGAAATACGATAAATCGTTATTCCGAATTTACCGCTGGTATCCGGATAAATCAAACAAATCAAAAGAAAACAAATGGATAGAGTATTCTTCAAAAAATCAAAGTCTCTTCAAAATCACTTCTGGCGTTCTGTTCTGGTTAATTACCGATAAACCATATCTTATTAATCTTGGGAAAGGTACATCCGTTTCTCTTATTGACACTATAAAAGTTATACTGCAACCAAAACAATGGACTGATTTCAGTAATCCTTACGGTTTTAATCTTAGCCTGACAAATATAATGAAATCCTCGGGAAATATTTCTGAAGAGATAACTGTTTACAAGTGGGCAAGAGACAACAACAATAAAACCTATCGGGCAGAACTTTTTTATGATAATGCGGCTTCGACATCTCACGATACAGTACATGCTCTGGAATATGGATACACTGTTTTTAATAAATCCGATTCAGTTATCAACCTTTCACTTGCACCAATACCTTTTCAATCTCAATATTCTGAAAGTTACTTACATAAAAAACAATCTTTCAAAAACCAGACAATATGTGTAAGTCTTTCCGACAAAACCGGTAAATACGCATCTGTATATTGTGGAATACATTATAATGGTGATGATACTCTCTTTTCCGCATTACCACCTTCATTTGGCACAACACCGATTCGTATAAAAAAAGGCGACAGTTCCTATGGTATTCTCTCCTGTCCTGTACAGAAAAATACCCTGCCGGCAGTTTTTGAACTGGAAATCTATGCTAATGGTATGCATGATATCCAATTATCGGCAGATCTTATGGATAAAACTTCTGATTTATCATATTTATTATTTTATCACGATAACAACAAATCAAAAGGGTTTTCCGGAAATCATGTTTCTGTTGACAATACTTTAAATAAAGCATATCTTGTTGCCGGTTCAAAAGCAGATATCGAATCTTTTCAAAAACAGCATAATTCCAAACCGGTACAGAGCAAACCATCAGTCTGCATCAATTATTGTAATAACAGTATTTCTCTACAGATTCACGGGATAGAAAAGAGTTTATTGTCATTGAAGTTATTTTCTCTGGACGGTAAAACTGTAAAAACACACTCTCTCAAATATTCAGGCATTGCTGCACCGGAACTGAAATTACCAGTTAACCTTCAAAACGGTGTTTACATAGCAAAAGTTGTTTTTAAAAGAAAAGGTACAAACATTTACTCAAAAGTTCATAAAATA
The DNA here is from genome assembly GCA_012728995.1 of Fibrobacter sp. GTDB lineage: Bacteria > Fibrobacterota > Chitinivibrionia > Chitinivibrionales > Chitinispirillaceae > JAAYEB01. Next base: position 17,373 of record JAAYEB010000176.1, read on the forward strand.
ACTAATTTCAAAAAGAGATAGTAATGAAAATCAAATTATTATACTTGTCATTTGCTGTTATTATGTCTGCTTCAACCGTTTTTCCATTTAAAGATTCTACTGTTGTGGTAAGAGAAAAGAATGTAAATCTTTTGAATATACGAAGCACATCAAGAGTCAGTGATGAAGATTCAACAATATTTCTTTATCTAAATTTTGATGGAAAGAGTCCCAATTTTTTTTATGAGATATTACACGACCAGAAAAATCTGGTATTGTCATTTACCAATACCAGACTGGGCGGATTTTCATCTGAAGATTCGGCCAAAGAGATTAATCTTGGACCGGTAAGGACTATTTATTTTGATGAAAAAGTCAAAGATAAGAATGCGGAATTGCCTGGCATGAATCCTGAATGGTATTATGTAACTGAACTTACATTACATTGTGACCCTGTACCCAAAACTGAAAACAGTTTTGATATAATTTCCGAAAATAATATAGTTTCACTTACGATTCCATGGCCTAATCGTTATAAAAACCGTTCAAAACTCTATCTTCTGCCCCCCAAAAAAAGAACCGGCCTAGTTGCTGCACTAACCGGAATAGGTATTGCAACTCTTGCAGGAACCGGGTTACTTATTTGGGAATTATCGGGAAAAGAGGAAGAATCGGAACCTCTCAAACCGGTTTTACCAGAACATCCATCAATGAAATAACAGATGGGCAGTACAAATTCATTTGCGCGAATATTTTTCACAGATTACACATTAATTATCAACTAATTAACGTGTAGTACACAGCTTTGTATTCCGACTTGCCCTGCAATCGTGTCCCAAGGCAGGCATCGCTTTTCATTTACTTTCAAATTTTTCTTAAATTTTTTTCGTATCTCGACTTAAATAACCCCCAATCTCTGGATAGAGACTCGGGGTTGGTATCGATTCAGACAATTTGAATTTACGCGGTACAACATATTCTGCCATTTTTTCCTTAATGCCACTCTCTCATCTCATTGCGTATATTTTTGTTTTTAATCATTTGCCATTTACAATTCATCGTTTTTTAATGACCTTCACGCCACAAACCCTTGTTCTAGAATATTACTTCTTTTACAGGCGTGGGCTCATTGTGAGTTAATCGTCCCCATTTAGAAATAAATTTTTGAAGCTAAAAATTATCATTCTCTTTATCTGCAAAAATAAGCTCGGTTATCGGCAAAACGATGTTACCACCGATATCTATATCGAATTTATGATCATATCTAACGATATCTGATCTTAAAAAAAGAAACCATCCTGCGAATAAAGAACCTTTCGGGACTACCCTGATTTTATCATCCTTTTTCACATACGCGGTTCCAGCACCAAATCCATAGAAAACTATTCCCGACAGTAACCCGGCTTCCAATTCTGTAAACAGATAATCTTTACTTGCATCATCCAGCAGATATCTTTTCCCATATGTGACATTTAACAAATATCCTTCAATTTTCCCATAATCAACAGGCTTAAATATACCAGCACTTATTTTCCAGCTTGCAGAAACTTTTTTTTGCGTATTCCAGGACAGGATAATTCCCGGAGACAGGTAGGGTAAAACTTTACTATTTACACTAGAAACAATTAAAAGTACGATCAGAGTTTTTTTCATCTGAACACTTTCAAAATAAATGGATAAGAGACCTGATTTTTTACAGGCCTCTCTCCTAATAGTATCATTAATTATGCATTTTTAAAAGCAGATTTTCCTGCGAATCTTGCTTCTGATCCAAGTTCGTATTCAATAGCAATCAAACGATTGAACTTTGCAATACGCTCACTTCTGCTTGCCGAACCGGTTTTGATTTTTCCGGAAGCAGTTGCAACAGCCAGATCAGCAATAGTAGTATCTTCAGTTTCACCTGAACGATGGGATATCATGTAACCATAAGAGTTCTTACCTGCGAGTTCAATAGCATCAAGAGTTTCTGTAAGTGAACCGATCTGGTTTACCTTGATAAGAATTGAATTAGCAATACCAGCTTCGATACCCTTGGCAAGAATAGACGGATTTGTGCAGAAAAGATCATCACCAACCAGTTCAATCTTTTTCCCGATCTTTTCAGTTAACAGTTTCCATCCATCCCAATCGTTTTCACCCATTCCATCTTCAATCGAAACGATAGGATATTTGTTAACCCAATCAACCCAATGCTCAACCATCTCTACAGAAGATTTTCTGGCTTTAGTAGATTTAAAAAAGACATAAGAACCATTATCCCACATTTCTGAAGTAGCTGGATCAAGACAGATTGAAATATCATCACCCGGTTTGTAACCAGCTTTGGTAATAGCTTCCAGAATAGTCTCCACAGCTTCTTCATTAGATTTAAGATCAGGAGCAAACCCTCCCTCATCACCGACAGCAGTTGAATAACCTTTTTTTGATAAAACCGATTTCAATGCATGAAAAGTTTCTGCACCCATTCTGATAGCTGTTTTAAAATCCGGTGCATTGTGTGGAGCAATCATAAATTCCTGAAAATCCACATTATTACTGGCATGCTGACCACCATTAATAACATTCATGCATGGAACAGGAAGAACTGATGCATTTACGCCGCCTAAATAACGATATAAAGGAAGTCCTTTAGCTTTTGCAGCAGCACGTGCTGTTGCAAGAGAAACAGAAAGAACTGCATTTGCACCAAGAACCGATTTATTCTCCGTACCATCAAGCTTAAGCATTGCAGCATCGACTTCTCGCTGAGCTTCTGCATTCATACCAGTTACTACAGGTAAAATCTTTTCATTAACGTTTTTAACTGCTGTCAGAACCCCTTTTCCATTATACCGTTTTGGATCTTTGTCTCTGAGTTCTACAGCTTCTTTTTCGCCAGTCGAAGCACCTGATGGTACCATTGCGGATTCTACAACACCATTATCAAGCTCTACTACAGCTTCAACTGTCGGATTTCCTCTTGAATCCAATACTTCCCTTGCTTTTACACTTTGAATTTTCATTGTGCCTCCTAATATAAATTCATCAATTAAAAAAGATCCATCTCACAGTTTAACGAAATCGGATCATTTGAACACAACTTTTGAAAATAAGTTATAAATGAGCAAAATCGGCATTTTTATTAAAAAAAATGTAAATATCTTTCAATTATGGATATAATTGTCAAAAATTACCAATCCGCATATAGAAATACAGATGAAACCAGAACTTGAATTGCAGAGATAACCTAATTGCTGCTGACCCAAAGCAGGATCGCCGAATTCAGTTACTCACATTCCTCAGATTACAGACAGTTTGGGATTATTCGCCAATGATGGTAATATTAACACGTCGACTGCGTGGACCATCAAATTCACAGAAATAAACAGATTGCCATGTACCCAGTACTAGAGAGCTGTTTTTAACCGGAACCTGTACACTAAATCCCATCAGAGAGGCTTTGATATGGCTGTCAGAATTACCTTCACTGTGCTTGTAAAACAGTTCAACAGGAACCAATAAATTGAGTTTTTTAAAAAAGTCTTTGCCTACATCAGGATCAGCATTTTCATTTATCGTAATACCTGCGGTTGTATGAACACTAAATACAGTACATAAACCATTGGCAATACCGCTGTGAGACACCAGTTTTTCAATTTGACTGGTTATATCTACCCAATGAGAACGGGATGTTGTAGTTATTGCAATTTCTTGATGATTAACCATTTTTACATTAATATTGAAACAACCTGGTTTATGATATTTTCGAAAACGATGCAGGAATTCATGAGTTTGTCATCTATTAATCAACAACAACATCAGTGGGCAAAATGAACCCCAAAGGATCTACAGATTTTCTATCAATTTTAACTTCATAATGCAGATGTGGTCCTGTACTTCTTCCACTGCTGCCCATATATCCAATCAATTCTCCCCGCTTTACAATCTGCCCCTTGTTAACCAAAGCCTGTTGAAGATGTCCGAACAAAGTTTCGATATTGTTTTCAGGATGGCTGAGTTCGATTAAATTACCGAAATGGTCTTTTACCCCGACAAATTTCACAATACCATCGGCAGGTGCGAATATTGGAGTCCATGACTTGTTTGCAATATCCAGCCCTGAATGAAACATATTATGTTTTGCAATAGGATGAAAGCGGTAACCGAAACGTGATGTAATTCGACCCTGAGTGGGCCAGATAGAAGGTCTTTGTAACCACTGGCGATGTGTTTTGTTTACAATATTAGACATTTGAGACAAGGTTGAATCCTGCAGTTCAGCTTTACGTAAAAGAGAATGAGTTCGTTGTTTTACAGTTTCAGCCTGTTTAAGAACCGGATCCAACAGTGAAGATATCATCATCTCTTCTCTGTCTGGTTTACCTCCAATTCCAGCCATTCTGACATCATCACTAATCCTGTTCATTCCATACTGAAGACGCACCTTGTTTTCAAAAGCAACCAGATTATCGATTTTTTCAGATTCTTTGGAAATAAATTTATTCAGGAATGCAGTTTTTTTTAACAAGCCCTCATTTTCACGCCGGGCTTCATATACTCCGAATTTAGCCAGTCCGAATGAAGCACTAAACCATACTAATCGAGCCATACCCGCTAAACCGGCCATAGAAAACAATATGCATAGAATTAACAAACCCTTTAAAAAAGTAGTTTGCCGAACTCTGGAAAAAGACTGTTCAGAAACAAACAGTATTTTCCATCCCGGTTTTTTCATGAAATTTCCTCCGGGTGTTTCAATGATTCCAACCTCCATGTTATCAAATCATATACACATATTTTAACACCGCTAATAAAAATAATCAAATTAAATTATTCGCTTAAATTACATGTCGTACAATAAAATAGCAATACCGATTTATATAAAAGCTTAATATAATCTTTGTATCGTAGCTAATTCTACCTGATTCCGACTTTAATTAAATATACAATTGTATCATAGAGAATTAATACAACAAAAAGAATATTCATAAACAATTTTAAATATCTTACCCAAAAGGTATTAATTAACTCAGATTAATGTAAATATGTAGAAAGCTGGATTGTGAGATTGATATGCAAATACCGGAAATTTAATTAATTGCAGTATCTATTCATATACAGGAAAATAGATTCTGAAATCAGATCCTTTTCCTGGTTCTGTCTTCAAATCAACAAAACCGTTGTGAAGCCTCATACAATCCCTTACACTGGCCAATCCTAAACCGAGTCCTTTCCCTTCAGCTTTTGTTGTAAAAAAAGGTTTGAAAAGTTGTTTTACGGTTTTTTTACCCATTCCGGAACCGGTATCATTTATTGATAATGCCAGATACTTTCCAGGGATAACCATTATTGAATTAATATTTTTCTCCTGATCAATAACCACCTCATCAGTACTCAATTTCAGAACACCTCCAGTATCCGCCATAGAATCACAAGCATTGGTTACAAGATTGAGGATTGCATTCTGAACCTGATTAGGATTTCCCTTTATCTTTATCTTCCTGTCCATAGATATAATGATTTCAATGTTCTCTTTTACAATAGACCTGATTAACTCAACTACATGCTCCACAATCTCAATTAATGGAATTTCAATCATAAGGTGTTCATCCCTGCTGCTGAATTCCATTAACCGATTCGAAAGTTCTGCTGCATGTCTTGATGCAGAAATAATGGTTTCGATATACATCTTTAATTCATCATTATCCGACATCTCACTCGTAATTATTTCTGCACAACCCAATATACTGCTGAGTTTGTTATTAAGATCATGCGCAACTTTGCCAGAAAGACGTCCTATTGCATCCATTTTCTGGATCTCATAAAGACGCTTTTGAAGCTCCATTCTTTCTTTCTCTGCTTCCTTGTATTTTGTTATATCAAATATTACCCCCTGGCTTCCCAAAAAGCATCCGGTTTTATTCTTTGTTTCTGCATACCTTCGTTCATCATAAGCACCCTCAACTGCAATTATACCTGTAACATCCCCTACCATAAATTTAACATCATCATTTTTTTTTGTTAAAAGTCGAACTTCAAGATTACGAGTCCTTCTCACGCCAGTTCTGCGTTCATCAAATAACTTTGGCGATTTTTCATCACCAGTAACTCTCCCGATATATTTTGGCAAGATTAAATCTCTACTCACTCTCTCGTACTCTTCTACAGGCATAATTGTAGAAAAATGTTTTCCAATAAGTTCTTCCGGTGAAAAATGCAATATATTCTCTACTGCTCTATTAACAAATACAAAATATCCATCTACATCCAGTATGTAGATTATTGCAGCACTTATTTCTGTAATCCGTTCCAAACGCTCCGACAAAGCTTCGTTTTCACTCTTAAGCCTGTCGTATTCTTTTTCAAGCTCAATATCAGTATCAATATCTTTATGCATACCCCAATCCCACAATCTTTAACCTGACTTATCATCCGAACAGTACACTTTAATCTGCTCCTTCTGATACAGGCTATAATACATTGTTACAATATAGGCAACCAACCCTGCCTAAAACCATTAGTCCTCATTCAATCACCAGATCCCCTGAATGATCAATCTTACAGAAAAAAACTATCCCAATTTGGCATAAATATCTAAAAAACAAACTGATTATATCACAGCATCAAACAGATTGCAAGTAAGAATTATATAAGTGTAGTCGTCAATACCAAGTAAATTTATGCATTTTATCGATTCAGGCTGGCAGCCTTGTTCTACAGATCTTGAGTGAAGCGTGCCCAGGTGCAGGTAAACTTTATATTAAATACATTTAACCAGATGGTTCAATAATCAAACAATAGTTATTTGACCTGTTTTTACAGATACTGCTAAAAGAAAAAACTTCCAGACTATTATTCAAGTCTGGACGATGCAGTAAAGCTGTTCTTTTGGTATAAGTCAACCTGTTATTTTACTACTGATACCCATGATTTAAAACACTGATACCCATGATTTAAAACACTGATACCCATGATTTAAAACACTGATACCCATGATTTAAAACACTGATACCCATGATTTAAAA
>JAAYEB010000018.1 GCA_012728995.1 Fibrobacter sp.
AGGCGCAGCCAAGCATTGAACTCCTGGTGAACCGGCAATCCGGGTACTTTGCTTATTGCGAAGAAAAGCTTTGAACGAAAAGTTTAGATGATTATTAAAAGGTTATCCTGACTGCAAACATTCTCGTGCGTCCCCCCTGAACCAAGATAAAAGCTGCAATAAGTGTGCCCGGGGGGTACGCAAAATGCGACCTTTAGCTAATGATACTCTTTTCGAAAATAAATCACATGGTGCGCTCGGCGACCCAGATGATCTGATCTTAATTCTCAATTCCAAATTAATTATTAGGTTCATTAATCTCTGATTTTAATTCTTCAGGAAGAGTTTTCCAGAGATGTGGATGAGTTTCAATGAGTCGGGCAATATCACCCAGATCTTTCAATCTTTTACTTTGTCTTCTTGAAGGATCTTTCCATGCACGAATCTTGCCTTCAAGAGTATCTTCCAGACTGGCTACTCTCATCAATATTCCATGGACATCCGCTGGAACAGATCGTGATGGGAACTCCTGATATGATTTTTCGGTGCTGAGTTGTATACTAACTTTTGAACGACCGCGAAAATTGATAGACCAGGGAAAACGCTCAGACCTGAAACCGGCCTTTTCTAATATCTTTACTGTATCTTCAATAGATTCTACCGCAACAACCAGATCTACATCCTGAGTTACCATTGGCTCATCAGCCCAATGGTTTACTGCAATTCCACCAATAGCACACCATTGTATATCAGTTCTTTCGAGGCAATCCACCAACCGCATTACATCATCAGTTCCGCCACTGGTTTGCCAGTCGTAAAATTTTTTTGGAGTCATAATATATTGAGAAATAATGAACTTAATTTTACTACTATCTTGCTGGCCCCCATCTCTCTGTGGGATAAGGGAGACGGGGGGGAAGAGGTCAGAGAAAATTCTAAATCACAATAAGAATTAAATTTTCAAACAAATTCCAAAAATTAAAAGTCCAATTTTACAAACCCGGATTGTATAACATTTTATTCTTAATTGTTCAATTTAGTAAAATTGAAAGTTTGTAGTTTCTATCTTATTGTTTCTGATTATTTCTGATTGTTTGTAAATTATTTCCTATTGGTTCTGATTGGTTTTTCATTTTTTCGTTGGTTTTATTTCGTATTTCGAATTTTCCTAATCGTTTTGTTTTGTATTTCGGTTTTAAGATTTCGAATTTATAAAATTTATTTTATGAGTATATAAGCCAGTTTAACGATTAGATACACCTTTCCCCTGTCACGGTCCCTAACCGCAAAAAATTTCCGTTTTCAGTAAGGTTATAAACGGAAACTTGTTAAAACGGGTCCTTCCATCCCGCACACGATATGGGCTATCCGCCTGGGAACACGGAAACCCTGAAGATTACAAGATAAAACAACTCTATTATATAGTATTTTTGATAAAAATATCTATAAGGAATAAATTAAAATCAAGATAGTAAAAAACATAATTTTCAAAGCCGAAAAAAATGATTATATCATTACGCTTTCCGGTTTTTTAGTCAAATCGATCAGTTTACCCCTGTGTTTCAAAGATTCTTTGCAGGCTTCAAGAAGTTTGATAACCCGAAAACCCGCTTTTCCATCATTGATCGGAGTTTCCCCTGAGTTTATACAATCAATAAAATATTGACACTCCAGTTTCAGTGCTTCAGTATTATCAATCCGTGGAGCATACATGTCTCCTGATCTGTAACTTACGAGAAGCTTGTAAACACTTTCACGGTTTTCAACATTGACACCCTTATCGTAAATTTTAATTTTTTCGTCCACATTGACATCATTCCATGAAAGCATCTTTTTTTCGCCGCCAATGAGCGTAGAACGTACTTTTACCGGTGAAAGCCAGTTTACATTAAAATGAGCGATCAGTTTGCTGGGAAAATAGATAGTAATGTAAGCCATGTCTTCCATGTCGTTTACATGAGCAATTCCGTTTGCCGTAAGAGCTTCAGGAGATTCTTTCAGAAGATAATCCATAATCGAGAAGTCGTGAGGAGCCAGATCCCACACAACATTAACATCATGCTGAAACAATCCAAGATTAACCCTTGTTGAATCGTAATAGAAAATATTCCCTAAAACCCCGTTATCGATAGTTTCTTTTATTTTCCGTACTGCGCCTGTAAAAAGGAAAGTATGATCTACCATTATTTTAAGCCCTTTTTGTTCGGCAAGATCTATAAGTTCTTTTGCCTGAGCTGAACTGTCTGTGAATGGTTTTTCTACAAAAACATGCTTTCCATTGATTAACGCTTTTTTTGCCAGTTCAAAATGGGTTGATACCGGAGTAACTATGGCAATGATATCAATTCTTGGTGATTTAAGTATAATTTCCGGTGAAGTCGTGGTTTCAATATCAGGAAAAGCTTTTTTCAACGAACCGAGAGCTTCAGATCGCTGATCGCACACCATCACTACCTTAGCTCCATCAATTGCCGAAAAATTTCTGACAATATTTGGCCCCCAATAACCATAACCAATAACACCAATCTGCACCATAGAAGTTTCCCTTCGGGTTAATTATGGTAATTATACAACGAGAATCGGAATAGAAAATATTTTCTATTATGTCCTGAGACTGATTGAAAAAACCGGTCTCGGGGTATAATTAAAAATCAGTTTAATATCCGCCCTTTGCTGTTAATAGAACAACGGGTGTTTTAATGATGTATTTCAGGTCAAGTCTTGTAGACTGCTTCGCAATATATTGCAGATCCATTCGGCACATATTGTCAAAGTTCGTAACACTGCGTCCCTCAACCTGCCAGTAGCCGGTAATACCTGGTTTGGTTTCAAGGACACGTCTTTTATGCCACAATTCATAAGCTTCAACTTCATAAGGAATAGGAGGTCTGGGTCCAACAAGAGACATGTCTCCCAGTAAAACATTTATAAACTGTGGTAGTTCATCAAGGCTGGTTTTTCGCAGGAGTTTTCCGATTTTTGTGATACGTGAATCGTTGGTCAGTTTAAAAACGATTTCCCCGGTTTCCTCATTAACAATTCCCTCTGCCTGTCCTTTTATAAAATCCTGCATATATTTACGGTGCACAGATTCATCATTCTGCACAGTCATAGTACGGAACTTATAGATATTAAAAACCTTTCCACCTTTCCCGACACGTTTCTGTCTGAAAAAGACAGGCCCTTTAGAAGTAAGTTTTATAAGTATCGAAGCGATCAAAAAAATTGGAGAGAAAATAAGAAGACCTGCCAGGCTTCCAAAGATATCAATAGAACGCTTTGCAATAATCCTGAGTTGTTTTTTGACTGAAACTCTGGCCGGATCTGGATAAAAAATTTCCAGCTCATTACTTTCTGTAACATTATCGACTGGATAACATGAACATGAGATACCAATTGATGAAGCATACTCGGGAAACAGATTTTTAATCAGACTGTTTTTAATCTTTTCGAGAATTTTATTTTTAGAATCAATCGAAATCTCTGTAAAAAGGATACCGATAATTTTACCTTTTTCATGCCAACCCTTTATGTCGATATCCCGTGTAACAGAAGTGATGGATTGGGCAATGGTATTATAGAGAACATAGGCTGAGGCATTGTCGAATTTGTTTTGTTTTATTGCATCGGAAATGAAAGAAACATTTAAAAGCATCACCATGAAAGGTTTTTTTGAACGCTCAGTTCTTTTTCGTTCAACAGAAACAAGAGTTCTGAAAGATTCTTCGGAGACAAAATCTTTTACATCCAACTTGAAAATTCCAGTAGCTTTCTGGACAGATTTTTCCGGCATCTGCTCACTGTTGAAATTAATCATAAATGAAACCTCCCAAATAAAGACCCACCAGATGAAACTTTTCGGGTATAGAATATAAGCGTTTTTGGGCTACAATCAAAGTTACATTTTTGTTACACGGGATGGGTGAATAACATATAATAAAGGGCAAAGAAAACTAACTGCTTGAAATTAATTAAATAACAAGCAGGATATAACAAATCACATTGTTGAAAAAAAAATAAAAAAAATAATAGAAATACGCGTTCGCTTACTCTGGTAACCGAGACTAATATTGTAAAACAATGAAATATTCTAAACCAGGTTGAAAAGATGGAAATTAAGAGTAGTAGAAATTTAAGTAATCTAAAATATGGTTTCCTGGTTTATTCATAATATTTTGGCACATTAATTAAGATATGATACTATAAGAATTTTATATTTCCAAGCAAATAATAGACCGTAGATAATAAAATGTATGCTAAATAATCCTAATGCCTATAAAATCAAATTGTTGTGGGCTTTATGACTGTTTAATGAGTGCAATTAAAACTTAAAATTGTTATAAATTGTTAAAAAAGAGATAAATTCGTCGGAAAAGTTTACGATTTGCAATGGTGATAAGTTTTCTTTTTTCAAAAAAATTCTCTCATATGATAAAATTCTTTTTGCTTGCAGAGACAGGAATGTTGCGGGATTTTCGGAAAACGTTAACGATTCCAGCCATAACGAAAAAGACAACAACAAAAAATTGATTTTCTTAGTTCTAAAATTCTTTCAGCAAAATTGTCGCTTTCTGCAGCTTTGGCACACAAGTCGTTAATAATCGTCATAATTTATTAAAATGTTCGGATTAAATATGAAGCAGAATTATTTTTCTCTTAATCCGATAAATTATTTAAAAAAAGGAGATGTTATGGTTAGAAATTCCAGCGCACTGATAATTTTTTTTATTATTTCTCTTTTAAGTACAGGTTGTACAATGCTTGTCAGAGATCCGGAAAAAGCTTACCAGAAAGGTATAGAGCTTTTAAATGAAAAAAAACCAAAAACTGCTTACAAATATTTCCTTGCTGCTGCAAAAAAAGCTCCGGATAGTTCCAAATATCATTGGGCTGCAGCTCAGACAGCTCAAAATCAGAATTCAGCTTTTATACACACCGAAACAGCATGGAACATTGGATTAAAAAATGTAGCAGTCATGGCTGCTCTCATGCGATTATCTGTTTTTACCAACCAGGAGCAGCGAAGAAACAAGATGATATCACTCTTTGAAGAACTCCATGATTCCGTTAAAACACCTGTTCTTAAAGCTGATCTTTTTTCCCAAATAGGTGAGTCGGATTCTGCGCTTTCAATCTGGAAAAAACTTTATAAGGATAAACCATCAGCTTCACTAACATTTCGAATCAGCCGCGAATTAAACTCACAGAATAAACAATCACAGGCTTTAGAGTTTCTTGAAAAAGCCAGAAAAGAAAAACTTCTTGACGCTCGAGGCTATATCCTTCTGGCATCAATGAAAGCTTACGAATACGATTATAAAGGTGTTGAGGAAGTGTTTCATGAAACACAGAAAATGGGACTCTATTCAAACGAAATAGCATTGGAAAAGGCTGCATTTCTTTTTGTAAGTAATAAACTTGACGAATCTGCCTCAATACTTTCCCAGTATCTGAAACCTAATCCTGATCAGAAAGATCAGTTTATTAATCACCGCGCAAGAATCAATATGGCTTTTATTCATGCTAACCGTAATAAAATTGAACAAGTCAGTGATTTAATAAAAGATATTCCGCAGGAATCACCATTCAGGGATGCCGAGATAAAATTTTACAAGTTGTTAAAGGATGGAGAGTCAATGGATACTGCAACACTGTTCGAAAATATAAGCAGTATCCAGAAAGCACTTCCTCCTAATCCCTTTATTGATCTGTTTACCGCAAGGGCATTGCTTAAAAATAGAAGGGCCAATGAAGCTGTTGCATTGTACAGAAGACTGCCCGGGATTTATCTGCGTTCACCGGGTGTGCTTACGGAGTATTCACTGGCCCTGAGCTCTTCAGGTAAAGAGAATGAAGCTCTCGTTGTAATTTCAACTATGCACAGAAAGAATGTGTTTACCCGCAAATCCCTCGAAATATTCAGGGACTTGACTTTCCGAAAAGATCTCATAGAGAAAAGCGAACACGCACAGCAGCTTCTTGAAAAGGTTTACGGCAATGATGTGCGTGTAAAATGGAACGGAGTTACACTTGCACTGCGTTCAGGAAAAATTGACAGTGCGCTGGTACTGCTGAAAGGACTGAAAGAACAGTTTCCTGATGAAAACCGGTTTAAAACCGCAGAGATTTCTGCTTTGATATTAAAGGGCAGTTATGATGAGGCATTAAAACTGGTTCGTAACCAGGAGCTTCCTGAAGACCAGATTCTTCCACTCGAAACGCAGATCCTCAGAAAACAGGGTAAAGACAGTGAAGCTTTGCAACGGATGGAGAAAGCTTTAAAAGGCAATCGCTCAGTGCCAAGACTCTTGATTTATGCTGAAATCCTGATGCAGATGAATGAAAACGAAAAAGCGGCTGAAGTTTATGAGGAGATTCTCGATTCCAGAAAAGATGACCGCAAAGAGGGAAATGCTGATGCTGCGGTTTATAATAATATGGCATGGGCAATGCTGCGATCACAAAACCCGAACAAGAAACTGGTCCTCAATGCAGCAAAACGTGCCCATGAACTTTTGCCTTCATCAGTAAACATTCTTGACACCTACGCTGAAGCACTCGTAAAATTCGGGAATTATAAGGAGTGTATAAAAATACTTGAAAATTCAAAAGCAGTACAAAAAGAACCGCGATTGCTTTTCCAGCTCGGATATGCTTACGAAAAAGAAAATGATATTAATAAAGCTGTAAGAAGCTTTGAAGCTGCAGCAGCACTGATGGATTCGACAAAAGGGACAGTTACAATGGATATCAGTAAAGAAAAGATTAAGCAGCATATTGATTTGTTAATGGAAAAATAATGTATAACTTGATCATTTAATAAAAAAAAGTATTTTGTTACGCCGAGCGCAGTGTGTCCTGCTAACTCTCTTTGTGATGGAGGTGGGCCCTCCGGTTTCGACGAGCAGGCGTAGAAACCAAACCACCCGGAGCTGCTTTTGCCAAAAGCAAAGGTAGTGAGCGTTCGAGGAAAAGATTCCACATTATGATGGGATCAGGTGTGTGAAAGGAAGACGAACGAAAGTGAACCGCTGATCAGGCATCGAAAGGCGTTTGATGTCGGCAAAACCATGGAGCTGCGCTTTCCGTGGGATAAGTCTGGGAGTAAACTGTGTTCTGCCCAGATGCCGGC
>JAAYEB010000177.1 GCA_012728995.1 Fibrobacter sp.
GAAAGACTTGCAACTTTAAGTGTATCCTCACCTTCAAAAGTCAAAACAAGCCCATCTTCACCAACACACCATGTTCCAAGCAGAGTATTGTTACCTTGCGCCACAATAAGCCCCAGCAAACAGAAATAAACAGACAGAAACATGTAAATAGATCTTTTCATACGATATCCCTTCTCTCAATTGTTTTTCCGAATCCAAATAATGAAATAAGTATGGATAAAAATAGAAGTGAGAAACCGGCACTGGCAAACATTGATACAAATACAAGAATTCCAAAATCCTTTATTGGTGGAAATCCGGAAAATGCAAGGACCAGGAAACCGGTTCCAACTACAAATGCGTTAAAAAGAATAGGTGTGCCCTTATCGTGAATTGTACGTTTAATTGCATCATGCCTGTTTTTTGCCAGCTTGCGTGAATGGATATAACCTGAGACAAAATGGATCGCGTAATCGATTCCAATACCGATGCATGTGTTCATTATGATCACTGTAACAAGATTTATGGTAACCCCCATTATTCCCATCAGGGCATAAATAAAACCGGTGGAAAAAACGATCGGAATAATAGAAAAGAATCCGACTTTAATGGACCTGAAAAAAAGTACAAGGCATAGAAATACTGGAATGAATGTTGAAATCAGGCTCGAGATCTGTGTTTTAATAAGTACAGAACTCATTGATTCATTTAGGATTGCCGGACCTGAAATCAATGTTTCCCAGCCCGGAAAACTCTCTTTTACATAAGAATCAATTCGTTGCGCGATCTGTAACGGCTTAATCTCCGGATCATTGCTGCATGTGATCTGTAACCGGGTACTTTTTCTGTCTTCAGAAAGAAAATTTTTAAGATATTCCATATAGTTTTTACCAAAAAATCCTTTTGTAGCAGTTACCATTGAAATGGCTGCATCCGATAGACGCTCTCCCGAGAGCATTCCGCTCAGTTTATGCATTAACGGCATCACTGAAGATACATTTCCAATACCATCCATGTTTTTGATATATGAAGATATCTTTTCTATCTGGTCCCATTTTTGTTTTGAGTCCAGCTTTTCATTATTGCATTTCAAAACTATTGAGAAAAAACGTGTTCCGCCAAAATGTCTGGCAATAAAATTATCGGATTTACGGAGCATATTTTCTTCAGGAAGCATGGTAATGCTGTTGCTTTCAACATAAACGGACTTGAATCCTGTTATAAAAACAGCAATCAGAACAGGAATAATAATAACCCATTTTTTTGATTCTATTGAGAACTTTACAAAAAAGTTCCAGAATCCTGAAAGTAATTTTTCTTCATAAATCTCTTTATACTCGTTTTTCACTTTCGGTTTTTCGAATGAAAGAAAAAGGGGCAGAAGAATTACATTAAAAAAGAATGCAAATACAACAGCTATACCTGTAAAAATTCCGAAAGTTCTGGTCCAGGAAATTTCTGAAAATGAAAATGAGGCAAACCCGGCAAAAGTTGTTAATGATGTCAGAAAACAGGGTGTGATCAGTTCGCTGTAAGTTGATTTAAGTGCATTCAGTATATTGCCGTGATGAAGAACTTTATTGTGTCTGTAAAGCTTAAGCAGATGAATCGCATCAGCAACACCTATCGGGAAAAGGATAACAGGAATTATTGATGTTACTACAGAAAATGGAATTTCCATAATGCCCATTAGGCCAAAAGTCCATATTAATGCCAGAATATTTACCATAAGTGCAGCTACAACATAATGGACTTTGCGAAATATTCTGTAGAGTAGTAAAAAAACCAGCAGAAAACAGATCGGGAGAAGTATACTGAAGTCGTGTTTCATTGCTTTATCAATAAAATATGAGACCGCTCCTTCACTTGTTACATAGGTGGTAATTTGCGGATTTGTGTTGATTCTTTCCAGATGCCAAAGAATGTTATCCATAATAACAGAACGGTCAGCACCATTTTGTATCCCGATGACCATCCCTACAACCGATTCATCATCAGAAATAAACATCGAAGAAAATTCTTTGTTTTCATTTATCCGCTCTCGAATCTGTTCTTCCTCAAGAGTCAGTTTTTTCGAAACCAGATAATCACTTGTTATACCAAAGAATCCTCCCCTTACAGGGATTTGTACTGAATTAAGGTCGGAAACCCCGGCTATTCCGGTTATTTGTTTAAATGTGGATGTCCACGAGTGAAGTGAATCAATTTTTTCTGAAAGTGTGCCTGAAGAAAATTCTGCCAGAAATAATATGTTATACGGAGCCGGGTACTCTTTTTTCAGGTTATCATAATCAATTTTTGCCTGTAATTTGGGCGGAATCGCTTTAACAGTATCATTATCTACCTGAATTTTAGTTATATAATAACCAAAAAAAAGAACTGAAAACAGAAGACCGCAAATTATTAGAAAACGAAACCTTAAAAGATTCCGCAAAAAAGACTCAAGCATACATAATATCCTCTCAATAGTAATTTTCAAATATAATATCATGACATCGATAGTGTGCAGGGGATAAAAAAAGATTACTGATATGAATTATGAATGGTGAATTATGAATGGTGAATTATGAATTCTTAAAGTGCCAATGTTCGCGAAAAAGATTCGTGTGAAGGAATCATTACTATTCAGGTATACACACACCTGTCCAAAATAAAACGGTGAACAGGTCTGCTAATCTTATTTGTTCGGCCAGGGGGTTTATGCCCGGGTTTTAAATCAATTTTTATTCTAAAAGCTGTTGGTTTTTTGCATTAAAATAAAGTCTGCATGATTTAATCAGCCTTTTATCGAAAATTTTGGAACTATGACAGTGACACCTGTTTTGGAAATTAATTTTGGATAAAAGTAATTTTTACAGTAATTTCAGTATCCCGGGATCTGATTGCATGGATGCTGATCTATACCGGAATTTAAAATGTTGATAATAATAATTTTAATCGTAGCTGGAGGTTCGATTGATGATAATTGGCACAGGTTTTCTGATTGTTTTTGTATTACTCATTGCTTATGTTTATTATCCCAATAAGCGTCCGTTTCTAACTGAAAGTGATTGGACGACTCATAAAACTCCATGGTGGCAGCTCTATTATTCATCAAAATATCTTTGCCCTGTAAGAAAACCTGCCCGTGGAAGCGAACTGCAAAAACTATTTGCTTCAGATATGAGCCCGGATTTAAACCGGCCGGAAATGAATAATGAAAAAGAAGTGATAATAAAAGCGGTTGGCGACCTGATGTGCAGGAAAGATCTTGTTGGTAAAGGTGGTGAAACTCTTTGGGACCAGATCGGAGAGCACGTTTTTAGTGGCGATCTGTGCATGGCAAATATGGAGTTTGCTGTTAATCCAGCTTGGAGAATCGAGAAATTGCTTCGTTATTCAGTTCCAGAATCTTATGCGGCACCGCTTCTGGGCGATAAAAGGTTTGGTCGATTTGATTGTGTATTTCTGGCAAATAATCATATAAATGACAGTCTGTCTGCGGGTATAGTTTCTACATGCGATTTTCTGGATAAAATGAATATCCGTTTTGTTGGAGCAAACAGAACTGAAGAAGAATCTGAGAAATTTCCAATATTTGATTGCAATGGTTTAAAAATTGCCGTACTTTCGTATACTTTTTCAACTAACGGTATTTTACTTGAACCTGGTTTTGAGCATGGAACGAATCTGGTACGGTTTAATGCACTCAAAGATGATGACTATGATCCCTCAATGATTTACAATCATGTTGCCATTGCAAAAAAGCAGGGCGCAGATATTATTATTGCCAGCAATCATTGGGGTGTAGAATTCGAGTATTATCCACCAGAACGCATAGTAAGGCGTGCTCATGATTTGTGTGAATGCGGAATAGATTTAATAATCGGCCATCATCCTCATATTATCAACATGTCTGAGCGTTACAGAACATCAGATAACCGGGAAGCTGTTATACTTTATTCACTTGGGAATATTACATCCTGGGGGTTAAAATTCACAATGCAGAAAGTGAGTGAAGTCGCTGAAATTCGGATAAAAACCGGCTTTGACAACGATAACAAAAAGGTTACAAGAATCGGGGATGTTATATTGATGCCTGTTCTTCATACGATGAATAAAAAAAATGGTGTTAAGTATCATCAATTAATACCTGTGTTAAGTACTGTGAAAAAAATCAGGGGTGGCGATAAAACTGAATATCTTTCGGCAAAGGATAAAAGGATGTTATTTTCGGCCCATAAAGAGTATAATAAGCATTTGATTCAGAAAGCTTTTAAATACATTTAACGGACTGTTTATTGAAAGAAAGTGTCTAATTCTGGAAAATTCAATTGATCTAGTGTATTTTTGAAAGAGTAAGTTTTTTTCTCCATTCAGGAGTGTTCATGTTAATTCAGGTAGAAGTTTTTTCATTTGCGGTAGATCCGGCCCGCAATTCACCAGTAATAATTTTGAAAGAGACCAGTGGAGACCGGACCTTGCCGGTGCCGATAGGACCACTGGAGGCAAGTGCAATTGCAATAGAGTCTCTTAAAGTAACTCCGGAGAAACCGCTTACGATAGATTTGACAAAAATTATCATGGAGCAATTAGGCGGTGTGCTGACCAGGGCTGTCATTTATGATATAATAGATCAAAGCCTTCAGGCTCGTCTTCAGATAACCGACAACAATACCATGATATTTATTGATTGTCGTCCCTGTGATGCGCTTGCAATGGCTTTGAGGTGTGATACGCCAATATTTGTTAATGATGCGGTTTTGGAAAAGAGCAGCGCTGAGAACTCTTCTGAAACGGATAAACTACGCAAGAATATTTCATCTACTGATACTACCGAGTTTGGCAGATATTTTCTGGAGTAATATCTTTTATGAGAAAAAACATTCGCAATCTGGTACTGACATTATCATTCTTACTGTTTATACCTTTTTTAATTTATGCTGATACCCAAACATTTACAAGAGCAGTTGATCATTATAAAGCCGGTAATTATGATTCTACCATAATTATTATAAGGGATTATCTGCGGAAACATGGCAGGAATCCCGAATCGGAAAAACTGGTACCACTTATTACAGAAGCACTTATCCGAAAAGGGCGTTATGAGTCAGTTCATAGACTGATTTCAATGTTTAATCAAAAATTTCCTCAATCCAGTTTTCTTCCCCGGTTGTGGTACCTTGAAGGTGTTGCATTTGCAAAAGAGGAGAAGTATCCCCATGCAATCCTGTCATTTTCAAAAGCCCTTGATGCTGGAGTTTCCAGGGAACTGGATTCGTTAACTGTACTCAATACAGAGAAAATATGCGAAAGAATTACTCATGAAGAGATTGATGCCATAAAATCGTACCCGCTTCACTATAAACTTCTTGAAATTGTCTCATATTATGAAATTCAAAAACTCTTTGAAATAGGGCAGTTTGTAAAAGCACAGAATTATGCGGATCTGTTTCAGAAAACTTTTGTACGTTCAAAGTATGGTTCTACTGTGCAGAATATCTCTTCCATTTCAAGTGAAAAAGGAAGAAATACTCTCCAGATTGGAATACTCGCTCCGTTATCCGGATATGACTCAGAGATAGGAAAAAGGATTGTTCAGGGTATACAGCTTGCCATAAATCAGTATAATTCATCAAACGTTTCTTCTACCGTAAAAGGAATTATTCTCGATACCAAAGGTGACATGATAGAAACTGCACGGCGTACAAGAGAGCTTGTTGAAGAGCACAGGGTACCGGTTATAATCGGACCGATTCTCAGTCACACCGCCGCAATAACTGCATCAATGCTTATGGGAAAACAGACTGTCATGATTTCTCCAACAGCTACCGATGACGGAATTGCTGAGCTGGGCGATAATCTGTTTCAAATGAACCTCACCATGGGGGTTCTGGGACGTAAAATCGCAAGATATGCAATTGAATATCTTAATATAAAAGAATTTGCCATTATGGCACCAAATACTCAGTATGGAATGGTTTTGGCCAGAAGTTTCAAAGATGAATTAAATAAACGCAATGCAGAAATTGTTGCTGAGGAATATTTTGAAGAAGGTGGAAATGATTTCACATCTCAATTTAAAAACATGAGATCAAAACTTCTGCATCGACATCTGGAAAAAATCGCAATAGACAGAGGTACCGATTTCAGGGGAGTAACTAAAGCCGACAGCATAAAATACGCAGATTCAACACTGGCAGTTGATGGACTCTTTATTCCTGCTGATGCTGCTGATATAGTTATGGTTGCACCTCAGGTTTATTTTCACAGAATACGGACACAAATGCTTGGCTCTAACGGATGGCATAATCCCGAAGTTTTGAAAGAAGGGAAGCGGTATGTGCATAATGCCATGATCTCTACCGGTTTTGAAGTTAATCCGGATCAGAGAGAATGGCAGGAATTCAGAAAAAAATTTAAAGCCAAGTATAATTATGAACCAGACCGTATTGTTGCTCTCGGATTTGATGCAGCCATGCTGACTTTGAAATCTTTAAAAACCGCAGGTGATGATTCTCAGAAAATTGCTAATGTACTATCAACAAAAGTCCAGAATTATAATGGACTGTCGGGTACAATAACCTTTGATAGCGAAAATGGGACAAACATTGAAGCTGCGGTATTTAAAGTAACTGAAAATGGATTTATCAAAGTGCAGTAGTAATATTTTAGTCGTTCCCAATCGGGGTCGGAACTCGGAACTCCGGGGTCGGCATCGACTCTGGCTTTCGCTGTTTTTCTGATTCGATTCCGATACCGACGCCGAATTCCGACCCCGAAAGAAGAGATACACTACTTTTGCAGTTTCACTTTTTCCTTATCCCCAATCGGGGTCGGGACTCGGAACTCCGGGGTTGGCATCGACTCTGGTTTTCCCTGATTTTCTGATTCGATAGCGATACCGACGCCGAATTCCGACTCCGAAGAGAAGAGATACACTACTTTTACTGTTTCTTTTTTTCCTGTTCTCCAATCGGGGTCGGAGCTCGGAACTCCGGGTCGGTATCGACTCTGGTTTTCCCTGTTTTTCTGATTCGATTCCGATACCGACGCCGAATTCCGACTTCGAAAAGAAGTATTGATATCAATACTTGAATAAACTAATGCTGGTAGTGCAAAAAAATCTATTTTATATTAAAATATAAAGTGCAATTTTCCGGTCAGTTGAAAAATTAACGGATAAAGGTATGAAATGAATAAACATGTTATAGTGCTGATCTGTTTTGTGCTTATTGAGCTTTTGAATGCGCAGACCCAGGATACCATAGAAATCCGGCAAAGCTTTTTTGGTAAAAAGTTTTACTATAATGATAATCCGATCAAAAAAAATTTTGAATTTGAATCCGTCTTTTCTTCAAGCGATTCTGCAATGGTCCATTATAAAAAAGCAAAAAACTATTATTGGTTTTCCCAGATTCTGAGTTTAATTGGCGGAATTTTTATCGGATTGCCGGTTGGGTATGTCATTACAGGAAATGATGCTCCATGGGGGTTGGCAGTTGTTGGTGCAGGTGTCTTTGCGTCCGGTTTCTGTTTCAGTCTGGCATACAATAACAGAATGCAAAAAGCAGTAGAGGCGTTTAATTCAGGGGAAGTCTCAATGAATTTACCGGTAAAATTCAGGGTTTCAATTGCATTGAATTATTAAAATGTATTATATTATAACCAAAACCAGATGATTCCTTTACGCGATCTGCTTCGCGGACATTGATATTTAGAATCAGATACAGAACGCTTAATATACAGTTATACGATTACGATTACGATTACGATTACGACAACGACAACGACAACGACAACGGCAACGGCAACGGCAACGACAACGGAAAATGGTGAAAGATAGATATGACCTTCACATAAACCATTTCTGTTCAACGACGCTGTGCAGCTCATTCCCGCACTGCGGGACAAGCTGTAAATTAATCGTCCGATTTTGGTGTAATTTACATTTGTCAAACTGCAAAAGTAACCAGTTTCTCTAAAGGAGGTTTTGTGGCTAAAGTATTAGTATTTCATTTTACAGAAAACGGCAGACTGCCTTCATTGAGCAATGAAGAAGCGCAAGGGATTACTTCGAAGATTAATGAGGTATTAAAAGATTATCCTGATGTGAAATTTAATGGAACTTTCGTTGATGAAAACGGTAAAGGTATTTGCGACTGGGATGCTCCAAATGCTGACGTCGTGAATGAAATTGTAGAAAAAGTACTGGGTGCTCCCCCTGCTGATGGAGCAGTTGTTGTAAAAAAAGTTCTTTGATTGTTACACCTCCCTCTATAGATCTGTAGATTTTGCTAAAAGGGAGGTGGCTTCAAGAGAAGGGCAGAAACGTGAAGAGTGGACAGCAGGATTCGGGATCGTGGCAAAATTTCCGGAATTGTTCAATAAAAAAACAGATTAAAAAAAAGGTTTCAAAAGAAAAAACTACCTTGGTAAATAAATAAATAAAATTATATCTGTAAATTACCTAACGTTACAAGAAGAAAAATCATTGTAAAAAGGGCAACTGTTTCGATTATTCCCAGCACCATTATATAATTACCAAATCCTTTTCCGGTTTCCGCAAGGGCATCCGAAGCTGCAGCACCTGCTTTTCCCTGCATTGCAGCCGATGCGCCGATACCTAAGCCCCCAAAAAGAGCTGCAAACATCAAAAACAGATATGAGACAGTTGTCGCATTGGCTTGTGCCAGTTGCTGTGATGTTCCGAAAACAGAATTCATAAGAATAAATCCGTAAATAGTTTGAGAAAGTGGTGCTCCAACAAATGCGACAAGAAGAAAAGGAGCTGCCTTGTTTTGAGCAAAATTCTTTTTCCATGCTCCTATTGCTGCCATTCCTGCATATCCGGTTCCTAATGCCGATCCGGCTGCCGAAAGTGCCAGTGCCGCACCTGCTGCTGCTAATCCTAATTCCTGCATGATTACCTCCGTTTATCTGTTTTCAATAGTTCGTTTCCTGAAAGGATTGTATTTGTATCCCGACCAGGTGTTTCCGACATGACCCGAAAATTCCAGCATGTTAAGGCGAATGCCGTGAACAATAACAGCCATTGCTGCAAGTGCTATATTCAGTGCATGGCCTGTAACCAGTATTAATGCAGAACCTAAACCTGAAATGATATTCCCGAAACCAATACCGATGGCAATATCATTAAAACTTTGAGCTACTGCAAGTGTAGCTAGTCCAACTGCAAATAATCGGATATAGGAAATAGTATCTGCAAATGTATTGATAGTTGCAAGAATGATGTCTGCTATAAGTAACTCGGAAATACCTTTTTCCGGTGATCTGTTCAAAAAGCTGAAAACAAAAATCAGAAGAATTGCTGCAATTATCAGGTAAATGAAAAACCACGGGAAATCTCTTCCCAATACCTGATTCTGTGCTATGAAAAACATCACCCAAACCATCAAAACCCACCCTGTATTGGAAAGAAGATTGCCTAAACTGATATTTTTAAAAATAACCATAATATGCGCAATAGAGAGATGAATTGCTGCGATATAGAAACTGATACTCATAACCAGATCCTGTGATTCACCCTCATAAGCGTTTAGTTGCGGAATGATAAAGAGATTGAATGGAATTATTTGACTTAAGAAAAACACACCAAACCAGTTTCCTGTAACTGCGCCCCAAAGGATAGTTACTGTACTTAAAATGTACATAAGATAAAAGGGGTCTTTTTGCCTTATTTTATTGCCAAATTTTATCTGTGCAAATGCAGTTGCAGCAAGAAAAAGAACCCCGTACCCTGCATCACCAATCAACATTCCGAAAAAGATGCTGAAAAAAACAAGAAAAACAGCGCTGATATCAAGCTCACGATATCCTGGAACAGTGTTTAGAAGTCTGAAAACCGGGTTAATTATCCGTATCCATGCCGGATTTTGCACAAGAGTAGGGGGGCTTTCACCTTTGGGAGGATCTTCTATCAGAATGCCCCATTTGTTTTGTATGGCACAGTCTTTTAATAAAGCAAGCTTGTTAACAGGACAATAACCTCTCAGATATACAACTTCTTCATCACTGCCGACTCCACATCGGACCTGCTCAAAATTCAGTTGGGATTTCAGCTCTGAGAGGTGTCTGTTAATTGATGAATAATATTGTGAACATCCTGCGATCTGAGAATCCAGCCTTTTGTATTCATCCCTTTTAGTTTTCAAATTTTCTTTTAGCTGTTTTGGTGAAACCGGGGGCAGATCAAACTTTTCCAGATCCGGTTTTTCCCGGTTTTTGTAACTTAATACTGATATTATATGTTTATTGTCAATAGATTCACCCAGATAATCGTAAACGATTTTCCCGGCGTAGGTATTGTTATTGTTTAGTTTTTTTCGTGGTATTTCGTACAGATCGATAAATACTCCTTTTTTTTCCAGTTCAGAAATCTCATCAGGATTAAAATCGCCAAGAAAGGAGATCCTTTTTTCTTCAAGTTCAAGTATCCCGATTTCATCATCAATTGAGTCCTGCTCCTCTGATGTTTTGAAAACCCATTCAACAGTTTTATCGACATCAGCAGGTTCCGATTGATTTGTATCGGTATTGGGGATTTTCTGAAGCGCCACTTCGGCGAGAAATATTTTGTCGGCTATCTGTTCAAGCTTTGGGCTTTCGGGGGGGGTAATGTGAGTAATATGTACCAGACCGGTGTTTTGCAACTGGTCGATTATGGTTTCTGTATGCGACTTTAAGCCAAGAACTGTAATGCGTTTCATTTTGATAATCATAATAATCAGTACTCCACCCGAAATAAAATTCTTCTTAAAACAGGAACTGTATCTGTTTTCAAGCTTCTTCTGACTGCTTGTTCACAGGTTATAACTTTTTTTCATAAAATTTGCGTTTTGATATTTTGCCCCTTACTACAGCGGCTGTCTGCTGATCCGCCATGGCAATCTGAACACGGCGGATGATCTCTTTTGCCTGTGGTATTTTTACTTTTTCAAACAGGTTGACGCGCTGAGTAGTAACTGTTAATTCCTCATGAAGGAGATCATATTGTTTTTTGAGAATATCTATTTCGATTATTTGACTTTTAAGGTGTTTTGCCTTGTCTATTGCACTGTCTGCCCACAGTGGTGCAGTAAAAAGGTCATAAGAACTTTTTTCAAAAACAACAGAATCGAAAACCGGCAACTGTATTCCGCCTATACTGACAGATTTTACTTTAACCTCTTTTACAACGATATAATTTTCAAATTCAAAAGGTTCACCCATAACAGAGACCCACTCGTCGATTTCTTCGAGATCATCCTCCAGTTTCATTCTTTTATTTTCAAGTTCTTCACTTATTCGTCGCAATACAGTTTGAAGCTGCTGTTTTTTAAGCTGCAGTGTAGGCAGATATCGGCTGAATAACACAAGCGAATCGCGCTGTTTTTTCAGTTCATTTTTCGTTAGCTGTATTGCGGCCATTTCTGTTTACCTGTTCTGGAATATCAGAATCCATTTCGTCACGTTCAAGAGCAAAGGAACTCATATACACACCACCACTTCCTTTTTCCGGAAAAGTTACATTGAACTCCAGACCTTCATCTTTTGCCTTTTTAATCTCCCTGTTCCAGTATTTTTCTATTAGTTCAGTTTTAATACCGACCTCCTGTGGGTCGAAACATATGGAAAGGATCATCCATCCTCTGTCGAGAGCCTGTTCAAGCGGAAGGTTTACAGACAAATCCATCATGTGAGTTTCAAAAAGTTCTCCATATTTCAACAGTTTTTCATCCCATTCACTCATCCGGAAACCCATTGCCCTTTTTTCCTGTGTTTCCCGGTATGCAGCAAAAAGTCTGACCATACTGTCCATTATTGCCCTGTGGTCATCGCGTGTTTTTTTGTTTACATTTTGTTTCAGGCGGCTAAGTGAACCAAATGGATCAATTCTTCCTCCATGAAGGTAAAATTGACCTTCGGTAATATATCCTGTGTTATCAGGAACAGGATGAGTCACGTCATTACCGGGCATGGTAGTTACAGCAAGTATTGTAACAGAGCCGGCATTTTCGAAATCAACCGCTTTTTCGTAACGTGAAGCTAATTGGCTGTAAAGATCTCCGGGATAACCCCTGTTTGATGGTACCTGTTCCATGGTAACTGCAATTTCACGAAGAGCATCACTAAAATTTGTCATATCAGTCAAAAGTACCAGCACATCTTTTCCGTTAAGAGCGAATTTTTCACCAACTGCCAGACAAAGATCTGGTACCAGAAGAGCTTCAACTACCGGATCTGAAGCTGTATGGATAAAAAAGATTGAGCGGCTCAATGCTCCGCCTTTTTCAAGCTCATCTTTGAAAAACAGATAATCATCATGCTTTAATCCCATGCCGCCAAGAATTATAAGATCCACTTTTGCCTGAAGAGCAATTCTGGCCAGAAGAGGATTATATGGTTCGCCTGAAATAGAAAATATTGGAAGCTTTTGAGAAACTACAAGGGAATTGAAAAGGTCTATCATTGGTATACCTGTATGAATCATGCGATCCGGAATTATTCTTTTTACAGGGTTAACTGTAGGGCGTCCAAGTTCAATAAGGTTTTCGGTTAATCGTGGTCCTTTGTCCATAGGCTCACCGGATCCGTTAAAAATTCTTCCAAGAAGATTGTCGGAAAAGGAAACCCGCATAGGGTGTCCCAAAAACCGGACATGATCATTTGTTGAAATACCACGGCCACCAGAGAATACCTGAAGATCGATTTTGCTGCCGTTAATCCGGATTACTTCGGCAAGTGAGCTCCCGCCTTCTATATTAACAAGTGCCAGTTCGCCATAGCCGACATCTTCAGCCGATACTGTAATAACATTACCTGCAACCGACAATATCCGGTTATGAAACTTCTGCATCAGCACTCACCTCATTTATCAAAGTACGGATATCAGATTCATCTTTATCAAATTCCTCAGATTCCCATTTTGAATAGTTCCAGTCGAGCATTTTCTGGCGAAGTTTATTGAAAAATCCCCGGGCCTGCTGTTTTGAATCAATTTTCATTGGTGTGTTAACAATTTCTCTCAGCAGGTTAAAGACATGGATTTGCCTGCTTGCCGGTGTAAAGCCGTCGATTTCATCGAATGAATTCTGCTGCAGATAAACAGCATCGATCAGTTCAGCTTTAAGGTGAACAAGAAAATCTTCGATTGTAGTACCTTCTTCACCTATAACACGCATCATCTGATTTATCTCATCTCCCCTGAAAAGAACAGAATGCATCTGTTCAACAAGTTGTTTTTCAATTACTCCATTATATTTGCTCCAGGATTCGAATGGATCTATTGCAGGATAACGCCGTGCATCGGATCGTGCACGTGAGAGTCCATGGAATGCGCCTACTACTTTAAGTGTCCCCTGAGTTACCGGTTCTTCAAAATTGCCGCCTGCAGGGCTTACAGTTCCCCCTATGGTTACTGAAGCACTATTACCATCATGCAACTCTACAAATCCTGCGCGTTCATAAAATGATGCAATTCTTGATTCCAGATAAGCCGGAAACGCTTCCTCACCGGGTATCTCCTCCAGACGGCCCGATATTTCACGCATAGCCTGTGCCCATCTGGAAGTAGAGTCTGCAAGCACAAGCACATGCAAACCCATTTGACGATAATATTCGGCAATTGTGATACCTGTGTAAACTGAGGCTTCTCTGGAAGCAACCGGCATTGAACTCGTATTACAAATAATAACCGTACGTTCCATCAGTGAGCGCCCAGTACGCGGGTCTGTAAGCTGTGGAAATTCTCTGAGCAGCTCGACTACTTCACCTGCTCTTTCTCCGCATGCTGCTATTATTACAATGTCTACCTGGGCATGACGGCTTGTCACGTGCTGTAACACGGTTTTCCCTGCGCCAAAGGGTCCGGGTATGCAGTAAGTACCTCCAAGTGAGACCGGAAAGAAAGTATCTATTGCCCGAATACCTGTAACCATGGGATCTGCAGGAAGCAGGCGTTGTCTGTAAAGTTCAACCGGAACTTTTACAGGCCACCTGAAACTCATTGTAACAGTCTCCTGTGTGCCTTTGGGAGTTTCGAGAACTGCAACCGGTTCATTTATGCTGTAAACTCCTTCAGGGTTAATTTCCGAGACTTTGAAGCTTCCCCTGAAACCGAATGGTACCATGATTTTGTGATCAAAAATGTTTTCAACTACATTGCCAAGATAGCTGCCTGGGTATACTGTATCCCCTGGTTTGGCAATTGGCGTGAATTTCCACTTTCTGTTTTCGTCAAGGGGTTTCAGATATATTCCCGTTTGAAGAAAAAAGCCGTATTTTTCGGCCATTTCCGGTAACGGGTTCTGAAGTCCGTCATAAACCTGCCCAAGAATACCTGGCCCGAGAATTACAGACAGTAGTTCTGATGTAAACTCAACATCATCACCGGCTTTTAGCCCTCCGGTCTCCTCAAAAACCTGCATCTCTGCTCTGTTACCGTTGATGCGTATTACTTCTGCTTTAAGCCGTTTATCTTTGGTTAACACATAACCGATCTCGTTCTGTCTGACATTTTCATAAAAATCAACAGAGATCAGATTGCCGGTAATACTGAATATATGACCATTCTTGTTGTCTGACACTTTACTCACTCCCTCTGATTACATGGTCGAATCTTTCTTTACCGGTTTCGAATATAAACGAGGCTTTGCGTTCGAGAATCTGGAGTTTTAATGCGTATATGATAAGAAAGTCCAGGTCGAACATGTGACCGGATTGTAAATAGTCGAGAACTATCCACTGAAGTTCCATCAGATGAAGTTCAGCCTGCAGCGGAGTGAAATCTTCGATATTGTCTTTTACAGTTTCTGCCAGTGATCGATCTGTGTAGTATGGTCGAATGAACTGTTGAGGATCGATATCAAGTTTTTTTGCCCGTTGCCGTACCAGTTCATTGCGCAGGGCGAAATTGAAGTTTTGCCATGCCTTGAACGTGCCTGTTGCGTTATCATAATAGTGATCTGAATTCAGGTCAGAAATTGACAATCGATCATAATCACACGGTTTCATAAGTCTTTTGCAATCATCAATAAAAGTTTTAAAACTGATAAAAGGAAGTCCATGATGAAAAAAGAGTATCGGTAGAGAAGAAGCCAGGTAGTAGTAATTGCTCATGGTTTATGCTCCGGATACAGACCTGTTAAGTATTTCAGAAAGATACGGATTGAGATACTGAGACAAGACTTCGGCCAGACCACGGTCTGTGAAATCATAGAATGTATTTTTACCTTTTTCGCCTATAAAGAACCCCTTGTCAACGGTGTCGGAGGGTTTGAGCAAGACTCCGCCGTTTCGGAATTTATTCTGAAGTTTTTTCATGAAGGAGTTTTTGAGAGTCTCAAGGTCTTTTTTGTTCAGTAGAATTTCGATATTTTGATGTTTGTCGTAGTTCCAGTTTTGTGCAATTTTTTCGAGCATTGATACAAGAGTTGAATTTGTGAGAGATTCATTTATTTCAGCGTGAACTACCTGATTGAGCAGTTCGGTAATTTGGGATCGCAATCCGATAAGCAGGTCTCTTCCTGCCTGGGATATGGAGTGTTCTGCACTTTCTTTGATACGTAGTGCATCAGATTTCGCATTACTGACAATAGTTTCTGCATCAGATTTCGCATTTTTTATTATTTCTTCAGCATCTCTTTTCGCGTTTTGAATAATTTTGACAGATTCGTTATCTGCTTTTTCTATTCCGTCTGTTTTAATTTTATTGATAAGATCCTGAAGTTGTTGTTCCATATTCATTAACTCCCGGTGAGTAAGAAAAAGAGAAGTTTTAATAAGGTTTAGATGATAAAGCAATTTGAATGCCATTCAAAATTCGGGTCGGACCAAAGTAAGCCTTTGAATTTGTTGGGAAATCGTTGGAATTAAAGCGATTAAAAAGGCCTTAAGATATCATTTTTGGCATGGAAAAGGGTGTTTTATCCCCTAAGGTTTCAAAAAATAGAGATCCGGTTTGGGCAGTTCATCTTTAGTCAATAATAATGTTTGGTTCCAGAAAAAAAAGAGTGCTGTTTACGTAATTTTTATTAGTATTAAAGATATTTTGATTGTGATTACTGAAAGATATCAGTTTCGAGAATTGTCATCTCAAAAAAGAAAAAGGTCAAAAATACCTGATTCTTTAACTTACTTTTTTACTAACCATTTCTTCGAGCCTTGATAAGTTTGAGCTATACTCTATAACCCATGCTGCGGATTCCTTTACTATTTCCTCTCTTACGTCAGTTATGAAATTCCTGATACACTCAAGCTGATTTTTGCAACGTTCATGTTTATCATGGCACAAAAGTAAATATTTAGAATCGAATTTTGTTATAAGTTTCTGTATATTTGTAGCTGCAGTAATAAATCGAACCCAGGCTGTAGTAAATCCAAAACAACGATCAAGCAACAAGAGTGAACCAGCTATCGCCAATGCAATATATCCGTATTGGGTTATATCAACTGTGGCCTTAGAAATAAAAAACTGTAAAGCTGCAATCAAGGGTGCTATTGCTCCTATGGTAAAAAAAACGATCGTTAGGATACGGATCAACCTTGACCAACGCTTATAGAATTCTTTTTTGACCATATACCATGTAATTGCTTTTTGAGCTTCATTAATTACATAAAGACGCACTTTTTCCAGATATATTTCTTCACATACATCATCATATTTATCAGGATATGGAAAATTATCAGGAGTTAAATTTGTACCCATATGTCATATCTTCCTCAAAATAAAATTGTTTATAATGTTAGATCGAAAAATTATCAATTACGACAATATTTATACTGCTTAGGCCTCTGAAGGTAGTGGTCAAAATCTTCCAAAAGCTTGTCAATCATTTCCTTCCCATGGATATTTGGCCATTTAAGAGTGAATCTGGCATCCATACTTGTGCATCGAATATCATTCAGCCATCTGATTACAGATTTTTCCGAATATCCTGCACTCAAAGCTGCATTGTATAAAAGTGTATACTCTCGTAAAAGATGAGTACAGAAAGTAATAGGATCATCAGAACCTATTGCGATGCGAACTGGCGGTGGAGCTTCTTCATGAAACTCTGGCGGAAAAAGACGAAGTACAGGGTGATTTCGAAGATCCATCAGATTGCCTATCAGTAAATTGCTCGAAGGGTTAACTTCAGCAACAATACCTCGAACACTTACAAGGCTTCGAAGAGAATCCTGTACTGCCTGAAGGGCGTTGATTTCAGAATCATTTATAACAATATTTATAAGCTGCTGGCCACGGCGGAAAACATCTTCGCTTTTTCTATATTCTTCTATTAATTTTCTTACATGCTCTTGATTGTAATAGAAATCAGGATCAATGTCTATTAAATCAAGGGTAAAATTATTCAAACCTACTTCTGTTTGATATTCGTTAACTTCAGGGCCACTCCAGAGAGTATGAAGTTTATGGTGAACAAGTGCCATCTCGTGGGGTTTGTGTCCCCACGCAAATACACAGTTTGAAAGGTTTCGGATTTGATTTTCCAGGTAGCCAATTCTTTCTTGAGGTACTGAAATACGAAGCTCATCAGGAATTTCGAAACGAGTATACAGCCGCCATTCGAAGACAAGATCCCATAATCTTTCTTCCATCGGCATCATCACAGACCCGGTTTGTTTGGCCCATTGCAGCGGATCGTACCCAAGAGCAGTTGCATGGCCAATGCGCCCTCCTGAACGACGAAGCAAATAGTGTACAGTCTCGAAAATTCTTCTCATACCTTCCATAAGATGCCGAAAGTCTTCACCCACATGTGCTGTAATTTTCAAGGGAGGCGGTTTAATGGGGTCTGGTATTGAAGCTGCAGCAAAGGCTGATTCACGCTCAAGAAAACGAAATAGTGGAACCAATACCCATGTTGGTATACTTAATTCATCTGCTGCAACATCAATACCTCTCAGAAGCCAAAGAATTGATGGCATCTTGTGAATCAGTTCAGTTGCAGCCTTAACTTTTCTTACTTGAGACTGAAAGTAGTTCGTGAACCTGCGTGACCCAAGATGTATGGTTGAACCTATACCTGGCAAAGGTTCAGCATGTGTTCCGGTGTTGTAGGCTGGAGGATTTCCACTTTCCCATCTGTAATCCTGATCACGTGTTTTTGCAAAGAGAAGGAGCACTCCGAATTCAGGAGTTTGCTTATGAAAAGTGTGATTTCGAAGTACGTTTCTCCATGATTCAGTCAGTTCGCATAACCCTTCGGCCAGCTCTTTGGATGTATCCCTGGCAGCCAGACGAACTTCGAGGGATGCTATTGAATTGCCGGGAATACCGCTTGCTACATCAAAAGATACCTCGGTTCTAATTTTGTCAAGAGGTGTCCGGAATGGCCATAAACGGTTATTGAATCTTACAAACCACTGAAGTCCGGCAGTTAATGGGCGTTGAGCTACACTCCGGTACAGAAGGTTTCTTAACCGTATCACTTGCCAGAACAGGGTAATGAACATCTTGTCAGAAATTCCTTTCGATTCACTTTGTTCGATAAAAGCAAGACATTTTCTGACAAAGTATATTTCTCCTTCATTTGGAGAACTTAGCGACAAACGCACTGCAACAGGATCACATGAACGCCATGCTTCTTCAAGCGTTCCTGGAGGGTTGTCACATAAAATACGACCCAGAGGATGAACCTCCTGATAGAGATCGCGCAGTGAATAAAAACTGGGCAGCATATTGTCATCACCATACCTGAGTGCAAAAAGGGTTTTCTCAAGTGTATTCCAAAACTGTCCTCTGATATGTCGCAATTCAAGTATGTAATCAATTAACTTTCTGTTTCTGTTACCACAAAGAAGGTATTCAATGAGAAGGCTTCTGGTAATAACTCCAGCAATCAACCATCTGAAGAATAGTTCGCTCTTTTTAAAGGGGACTTCCGGATCACTCAATGAATCCGGTTGAAGATCCGAACCTGCAAGTGCAGTCAATGTGGACATCCAAAGGATTTTAAAGTCCATTGATGCGCCAATATGTTGATGAATTTCAGAAACTCCATTGTCGAGTAATCTTTTCACAAACAGAGGTGGATCGATATTGATATATGTTGGTGGAGGGTAAGTTTTACATGACATCAGCAGAAGATCTTCAGGCAAGGCAAATGCTAACCATCTGTAATGAGCTGTGGCCTCAAAAAAATTTTCTGTTTTTGTAACTACTTCCGAAATACCTGGTCGGGTACATACATGTTTGCATGCGAGATTGTGAAGATATTCATGAAGAGGAACCGGTTGATCGGGGAGATATGATTTCGCATTTGAATTAAACCAGTAAAAATCGCGAATTGCAATAAGGCGATCAAGCGACCAGCCACTTGCGTGTTCCGAAAGAAGCTCCTCACATTTTCTCCAGAGATCTCTGGTATTTCTTCCATCTGCTGTTTTATCATCCAATGAAGGATGCAGTTCAGTTAGTGCCATACGAAAAGCTTCTTCACTGGCCAGCGGCAGTCTTGCTACTTCGGCACGAATGTAAGCTTCAGGAACACGCTGAGGTGTCAAGCCGCCAAACGTTGCAGTATGGTAATGAAGCACTTAATTCCTCTTTTCCCTAAAAAACATATCTGACAGTTGACATTAAAAAACTGATTTTTCAATAGAAGAATGCCAGTCTTCGATAGTATTATTGATAAATTTACCGGGATCGACACATGTTTTGAAAGCTTCACTATTAACGATTGCCGAATGCACAATCTCTGTTCGTGATGCTCTTAATCTGATATGGTGCTCTTCCCAGTAATTATTAAGGTACTGCCAATATTTTGATGGTGGCAGTTCTATCTCATCGTCAGGCCATTTTATCTCCTTGCGCATTTCTTCAGGCCAGATCTCAAGTACCTTATATCCTGGATCTCCATTCTGGTCCAAAAGCAAGGAGTATTCCGGTTTTAAAAACAGGGAAAGGCCTTTGGAAAGCCAGTTCCATGTTACAATTTTTCTTGGGTCAAACTTGTCTTCAAGTGACCACTGTATCAGCTTACAAAGTTTCAACCTTATGTTTTCGGCATATTTGTCTGTATCTTTTATGCAATCTGTGAGTGTTTCCAGTTTATACCACTCCCATTCATCAACACCTTTTCCAGTTACAGAACAGATATTGTCGATCCAGGCCAAGTGAAGAATTCGGTTTGTTTTTTCTGTGTTTTCTTTACGAATATCTATTGAAGGGAAACCAGGTGTTTTGTATAATTTCTTTATCTGTTTATCAAAGTAATATTTAAGTTTGTTCAAAATAGCTGTCCATTGTGCAGCAAAGAGGAAGTGCTCGGTAAATGTTGGCCATTGTGGGGTTTTCCATTCAAAATGGAGCTCAACATCTCTTTTTTGCTTGTAGATTAATTTATGTTTACACTTAACACCACTCGAGAAAGCTTTATTTGGCAAAGATGTTTTACATAATACATGTGGTTTTTCGCGGAGTATAAGGATATCGTGGAGAATCATGAACCAGCCGGCTATAACCGGTGGCAAAGGTATTTTGTTGTCTTTATTCCCAATGTCATGAATTTCGAGAACAATTTCCGGGATTTCCTGGTACTGAAAAATATCTTCAATATAAGGATCTGAAATTCTGGCATTTGGATTAACAGGATACGATAATTCGTAAAAAGGTTGTTGTGTTTCAAATTGTCTGATCGGATCATTTGTTAAATCAAGTACCCATTTGTCATTTGAATTCTTGCGAATAATCTGATCCAGAAGCAGTTTGCTTGCCCAGAAAGGCAGGTTACTTTCATCTATTGCGTTTCGCAACATTCTTACAGATACTTCAATTGCGCCATCTGTTTCATTTTTAAATAGTGCAATTGCTGCTTTGAGATCCAGCAGTGTACGCATGGATAATCCAAGAGCCATTTTGCCCGAACCGGTAAAAATATCCTTGTTCTGTTCCTCGTTATGGTTGCGTAATGATCTGGTTGCATTCAGGTATTCTTTTTGTGCCTCTGAATCCAATTGGCTAGTGATATTAAAAAGATCTGCAAGTTTGTGGAATCGCATTCCTTTTATTTCGGAAGGCAGACTTATGTTACCAAGCAGAATATTAAGTTCTTTATCTTTATTCGATTGCATTATTAATTCGCAGATATCAGTTAGTTTTCCGGTATCTTCTGCATAATTTGATGAAGATGGATTCACACATCTTTTCAAAAGGTCGACTAAACCTTCCATGTTACCCGATTCAATTTTCGATTTTATAATTGCAAGATCTTCTGTTTTTACAATGCATTTACCGCAAGACAGATTATCATTACAGTGTTCTTTAGTCTTGTCAGACTCCAGCAATGAAATGCAGAGTTTTTTTATGGTATTGTATTTGTCTGCAGAGTCGGATGAGCTCAATTTTGTACTATCGGATTGATTGGTTGAGCATTTTTCTTCTTTTGATTGATCCGTATTCTTCTTTTTTTGATTGATCCGTATTCTTCTTTTTTTGATTTACTTTCTCCTGGTAATGCGGAAAAGTCCAGGCCTGATATGACGGGAGCGGTTCGATCTGAATTTGATAATTTTCTGGAAGCGACCTGCGCATTGATGTTGCAGCTTGTCTGCGGGCTATTGCCTGAGTCTGATCCCAGTTGGATGCATTACTGCTTGTACCCGAACGGAGAAGTTCTTTTTGAAATGAGCGTTCCAGAAACAGTTGATAATCGGGACGTACTGCAGCAAGAATGAACCAGAGTCGCTGGCTTGTTGCAAGGCGGATCAGTTTGGAAATGCTGGCGATGTGTTCGATACTCCTGTCAACATTGTCTATAGGGAGAACAAAAAGTTCTGTTTGTTGTCGTCCCCTGTTTCTGACCAGACGGGTAGTTTGTTCCATTACTTCCTTGAAATCTTGCTGGAATCTTGCAGAGATTTCTGCTGCCTTGATCTGTTGTTCAGAACGTTCAAGTCGAGGGCCGGAATTGACAGGAATTGCTTCCCACATAAAAGTTGCATCATTGATTAACCGATTCAGTTTTTCACCTGTTCCCAGATCTCCTTCGAGTATGGAACGACGGCGTGTTGGTTGATAGGCGTTTAATTCATAATCCATGTTTTCAATAGCTAAACGGATACGTACAAGTATTGAAGAAAGCAGATTTGTGTCGGGGTGAAGTGGTTCCAGATCGAGAGCGTCAAGCCAGTATACTTTGTGGCAGGTTGCATTCAACAAAATTTTGATATCATTAGCTTCCTGGTTGTCTGTTCCTTTGAAAAAATTACCTTTTTGTTCAGCAGCCAATTTGTAGGCAAAAGCAGCAGAAAGAAGTACTGTTGTTTTTCCGGATCCGCGATCACCGGATAAAAGGATGCTGGTGGAAGGGGATTGGTATTTAGAAGCAAGTTCCTCCTGTTCATCATTTTTAACATGCTGATTAGCGTTACAGGCGGCATCTAACCAGAAAAAAATCTTTTCAAGGGCTTTCTGAGTACTTGGGCAAAGGGATTTCCAGTCAAATGCTTTTGCTTCAGGTACAGGATTGAAGATATCGACATTATTATGTGACATAGGGGCTCCTTTAGCAATGATTATTCAGGATAAATAATTAAAACGATTAAATTGATTGTAAATGGCTAATCCAGAACAAGAGTATTGTAAATACTGCAAGAGATATGCCGAAAACACTATTTGAATTAAATCACAATACAATTATGGATATTTTGTTCTAATTTCTTACGCGAGTCTTTTTCGCGTACATTGATATAAGAATCAGATCCAACACGCTTAATATGAAGTTATAGGATTACGACTACGACAACGACAACGATTGTAGTTTTTTTTCTTCATTCACCATTCATAATTCACAATTCACCATTATCTGATGACCTTAACAGC
Organism: Fibrobacter sp.; assembly: GCA_012728995.1. Taxonomy (GTDB): domain Bacteria; phylum Fibrobacterota; class Chitinivibrionia; order Chitinivibrionales; family Chitinispirillaceae; genus JAAYEB01. Next base: position 22,787 of record JAAYEB010000177.1, read on the forward strand.
CATAAAACCCTTTCTGCGGTAAGCTCGTCGTAAATTAATCGTCTCCATTCAGGTATTACTTGACTTTAATATATTTTTCCAAAATTTTGAACCAGAAATTAGCTCCTAAAGAAACCATTAGTGCTGTAAAGACTAACCCAATTATTTTATTAATGAAAATCGGCACAGAACGGAAAGGGGAAGCACGCAGGTTATAAAAACAGCTTATTGTATCGTTATCATTACATACCCAGCCAAGAGGGAAAAACCGGAATTGATGCTGCCTTGAGATGGCTTCTACCTGGTTCCAGTATTGATCTTTCTGAGATTCAAATTTTTTGTAGATAAATAAAGAATCTGGAGTGACTGTTTTGGCACTGATTTCTTCAATTTGCGAAACAGATCTGTTTGCCCACATGAATCTTACAAGCATAATTGTGTCGAGATTAAACACACAAGCTAAAATAAAAGCTGATATAAAAGTAATTATAGATGTTTGAATCCTGTAATATTTTGTAATTGGTTCCCAGAATTCAATTAACCAGTTTTTGAGATTTTTTTTAATTTTCACTAATTCCTTATCTGCATTCACCATTTGAATATCGATTATCTGGTTTAGATTATCAGTATTTGATCTATTTTCCTGATTGCTTTTATACCAGATATTCAGAATAACATCAGCAATTATCCCATCAGGAATATTGGTATACTTGTTACCAGTACTTTTATTTATACTCTTAATTATATCATTTGAAAAAAAAGGATTTTCATTATTGTCAATATTACCATATCCTAATAAATTATCAATTGCCTTTTTGAAGTATTTTCGTCTTCTATCCAGGAGGCAATCCAGAAATTCATTAAATGCAGTAATCAAAATACAAAGGAAAATATAGAGAGTAAGCAGTGCAAGTACGATCTCGATTATCTGGAATCCGGGTAACGTCATATTGTACACCCTAATTTATTTGAATTAAATATCGAATTTGAAACAGTTAAAACCCAGGCAATAGTAAACTATACCAGGCTAATGAGTATTCCTGGTGGAACAGGATCGTTTTAATGATTATACAAAGGCCAATTTCTAAGTGTTATTCATTGGAGTATTAAGGTGCTGTTACTTTATTTCTCATTTATTTAGTATGAAGAGCAAGATACAGGCCGAGCGATACAGAGCTGCGATTAACTACCGCGGGGGGCGTGTGCGCTCGGCGAAAATGAAAATCTTAATAAAAGTGTATAGTTCACTCATCGACCATGAATATATTCAGTGTCGATGTAATGAATTAAAATGCACATATAAAAGAATCGAATAATTGGTGCAGATTAAAACCGGTAATGAACACCACCTTCCATGGAAAAAATACCAATTTCTTTTGAGCGGTTCTGGTAATGGTATGATCCTCCGATTCCGCCCATCAGATGAAAAGCGATTCTCCAAACATACCACTCAGCACCAAACCCGATTCCCCCCTCAAACATTGTCTTTTCCTTTTTCCCTTTTTGGTGTTTATTGGATGAAGAAAAACTGTATTTTTCGTAATAGTCATAGTCTTCAAAATTGTATTCTATGTTTGCACCTGCGTAGGTGGTAAAACGGATATAACGTAAATCTCCCATATTATGAAGATAGGTTATACCACCTGAAAAATAAGTTTCTTTGTAATAACCACTGTCACGATCCGAAACGTAATCGAAAAAGTTGTTTTCTTCCGGATATTTTTTATCTCTGTAGTAAGGGAAAAGATTGATCTGAAAACCACAGGTGTTTTTAATCCATCTTCTGTAAGAGATTCCATGTCCTGTTATACCACCTGCTGCAATTCCTATATAATTTGGATAACGTGTCTTTGTTATATCAGAATAACTGCGATGTTCCGGGGCTGTTTTGGTTTCATCAGAAAAAGAAAGACTAAAGATAGCTGTTGCCAATATTAATAGCAGAATCTTCATAAATATAATCCTTTGGTGAATGTGGAAGGAAAAGATATTTATAAATAATATAATACATTTTTGGGCTGACACAAGAATTGAAGTGTGAAAAATGATTCTGTTTTTGTATAAATTGTAACAATCGTGAGTGGGGGAGCGGGGGTATCTGTTGGTATAAGATTTTGCGGGTTAGCGGGGGCACTATATGCATTTTTAGAATGTTTTTCATGCTCGTCGAGCATTATGATCTTTAGTAATGATATATTGCGCTCGGCGAACATGATGATTTTAATTCTTAATTCTTAATTATTTTACTTCTAAGAGTGGTAGTAAAAATTTAATTATACGGGCTTTCGCGCCCGAACGACGAGATACTTTTTCCAGGGCAAAAAAGTATCCAAAAATGCCCTGGGAGCGGCCATGTTTCGCTAATCACCTGCTAATAAAAATAGTAAGTAAAATTTTTGGGGTCTAAAAAGTACGCAGCTTTTAAACTCGCCCGCTCTGAAGATTGTTTTAAAACTCGTTTAATAAGTAAATGTAGATTGCGGGACTCGAACAGTAAAAGCTGCTTTTCTTACGTGCAGGTGCTGCTCAACACAATGGCCGCGGAGGGCCTGAATATTCTTAATCCACTAAAGTGGAAACAGTATGAAAATTATGTACCAAAGATTTACTGTGTTTTCTTATTTCACTAATACTTTTGTAAAACAGAGCTATTCACAGGTTTCCACACGTCACCAAACTTCAATCTAACAATGTTCTATTCCTGTTTTATATTTTTGATTTTTTCTTATTGTTATGTTTCGAGTTTCGGATTTCTGATTTCGAATTTTTACTAGCTACTCCGGGGGTTGTGTGCGCTCGGCGACCATGGTAATATATCCAAAATCCAAAGGGCGCATGCCTTACCAGATAATCAAAAAAAACTAAATCTGGATGAAAATGACGTAATGCAGTCATCCTTTTTGCCGAATTGGGATTCATTCTATATTCACTATCCACTACACACTTCCAACTGTTTTGGAAAACTACAAATACCAAAAAAAATAAAAAAAACTTGACAATGCCCCCCCCATACATATATTCACAAAAAATAACCGATTAAATTATCACAAACATCTGTTCATTGAAAAATGAGAGTTGACAATTCATTCTCAGGGAGGCATAACATGTACAGACGCAAAACAGCGACGTTTCTCATAACGCTATTGCTGACCCAGGCAACATTTTCGGAGATTTCAGTAAGAGTATTTTCCCGCGAAGAGGGGGTAGGGCACAATCAAATATCCCGCCCGCGTGTCTATATCGAAAATATCGGTACGGAACCGATATCAAATTTCTATTGCCATTACTACTTTACTGCAGAAAACGGAAAAACACCCGTTCTTGAAGACTATTATACTCCCAATTCATCAGTAAGTCTTATCGGGAGTGGAAATGATTATATCGTAAAATATGATTTTAACGGTACGACTCTAGAGCCTCAACAGATAGTTCCAAACCAGGACGGCAACAGTATTGGTATAAGATATCATGACTGGAGCCCAATGGATAAATCAAACGATTTCTCATGTAACATGAGTGAACTTATAATACTGAACGGCAACATTTCGGTATTTCTTTCTGACGGAACTCAGATTTATGGAAATGAGCTTC